>NZ_JARPLU010000108.1:0-17535 GCF_032349615.1 Limnospira sp. PMC 1279.21
ACCCAACATAACTGAGAGATGGTGGCGTTGGGTTTCGTGACCTCCACCCAACCTACTCAAATGGGGGAAAAAGGCGATACTGAGAGATGGTGGCTCGATGTTTGGTGACTTTCATGAGTCCTGGTCTTGGGGTTTTAGTTTTTTACATTTTGACCCATTCTGATATTAACGAGTTGAGAATGCCAATAAAATGTTGCAATGTTTCCTTGATGTTTCCTATGTTTCCATTTTTTAACAATTGACGTGGAGTGATGCAGCTCTGAAAGCAACATCTACAATAGTGAAATCATGGGTAGATTAAGGATTTTCCGTGGCGATCGCATATACCGGGGGTACTTACCATTGGAGGAGGTGAATGGGATAGCACAGGAAATTAGGGCGCGTTCATTTGGTCACTCAGTAACGATTACAGCCCTTTCAGTAATCATGCAATACGCTCTCGCTCGTCCCGGTCCCCCCTGGGATGCAGATTTAGGGTGAGGGTAATGTTTAGTGCGATTTCCCGGCTGTATTTTTCGCACTAACAGCATACTCTTTAGCTTTCATCGCCAAGGGGAAGGGAAAATTGGCGAAATAAGGCCAGCGATTTCTTAAATTGTGAACAGGCATTAGCCAGGTTATCCTGAAACCTGCAACCTGTAACGGTTGTGGTTTTTTTTGTTGTGGCGCGCCACTTTTTTCTCATAATACCTCGCGCCTTACTCTCTCGAGTATTGCCCCGAATGGTATTACTACATCAGTGTTTGGAGGCGATCGCTACTTTTTACTCCCATTACTCAGATCCTCTGTTACCATCGGCGATCGCCTGCTGACAATTACTCTAAAACTCCCTACAGTAAAGGTTTTGCCAGATTGTAAAGAAATGTTAAAGCGTTTTTTATTAAAAAATGTTGCACAAACTTGATTTGGTTGCTAAAGTGTGCATAGCGAACAATAGTAAGTAAAAAAGAGAAAGTAAAAAGGAGAACTGTGAGCTATGTTGTACGCTACCGTGACCTGTGATGTATCCTCAGTCAGCAACTGAGTTGAAGCCTCGATTCGTTCATATCATCATCAGCAAACTGAGTATGAGCTATCAATCAGCAAACTTTCCGCTCCAGAAACGAGAGCTAACCCAGAGGGATTTTGTTGTTCTTCACAATTTTAGCGTCCGCCTGGGTTGAACAGAATTTAGTCCAATCAATTGATTTAGCCGCCACTGTAGTGGAGTCCTAGTGTCCTGGCGGTATTTCACCACAGACAGGAGATTTTTATGAATATCCAAGGTATTACAGCCCTAATTACAGGGGCTTCCCGTGGTATCGGACGAGCGATCGCCCTAGAGTTAGCCCGCAATGGCGTGGGTCGTCTGTTATTAGTCGCCCGCGATCGCCAAAAATTAGCAGAATTGGCAGCAGAACTCAGCGACATGGAAGTAGAAGTGATCACCCTCGCCCTAGATCTCACACAACCCACAGAAGTCAATATCGCCTTAGCCCAAGCATGGCGAACTCACGGCCCCATTGATTTATTAGTGAACTGCGCCGGGGTCGCCCATCAAACCCCCTTCTTGAAATCTAAATTACCCCAAGTCCAAGAAGAACTATCCCTAAACCTGATGGGACTTTACACAGTCACCCGTGCGATCGCCCGACGTATGGCCACCCGAAACCAAGGAACCATCGTCAATGTATCCAGTCTCATGGGCAAAATCGCCGCCCCCACCATGTCCACATACTCAGCCACTAAATTCGCCATCCTAGGCTTTACCGAGGCACTAAGGTCTGAATTAGCCCAACACAATATCAAAGTTATGGCTTTACTTCCCACCCTCACCGATACAGACATGACCCGCCACCTGCAACTATTTCGCTGGGTCACTCCCATGACCCCCCAACAGGTTGCCCAAGTGTTAATTATCGGACTGCGGAAAGACTCCCCAGAAATTCTGGTAGGGTGGCAAAGTCACCTAGCCGTTTGGTGTCGTCGCATTGCCCCCTGGGTAATGAACAAAGTCTTAAAAATGGCATCTCCCCTTTCTCGGAATTATCCCGAGTCTCCCACAGCTTGGCGGCGAGTAGGTGCTGCTTCCCGCTAACCTCTCATTGCACAATGGATAATTAATCATCTGGTAGGGGCGGGTTCCGCAGTTAATTCGATTTCTGAAAAATCATATTACTAAACCCCCCCTATCCCATACTGATCATAATTCTGACAGTCACAGCATCTTCTTTGCTAGAATTATTGACTGTTCATTCTCATTTGAGCAATCATCAACATGATGTTAAACGGTCTAGCCACTGAACTTTCAGGCATTGTAGTTTCCTTGAATGGAATTTTAACAGGATTTTGTCAACTGTTGGCACTGTTTGTAATTGCCATTGGCGTGACCCGTGCTTTAGTGATTTTTATTAAAGATGCCTTATTTAAAGGTCAGGCTACCGAAGCCTTTCAACGAGGCCGTTTAGTCATGGGTTATTCATTTTCCCTAGCCCTCAGTTTTTTAATTGGAGCCACTATTTTAAAAACCATGATTTCTAGCCGTTGGGATGATATCGCCCGGTTAGCTGCTATTATTGCCGTGCGAACTGTCCTAAATTATCTATTACTTCAGGCAATTAGCAAGGCAACTCCAGAAGTTGAACAAATTAGCACTCCCGCCGAAACTTAATCAAAAACTACAGATAATCTCACCAGAAAAAACCTGTCAATTGCTGAGTAATCCGCCATTATGCCCGCCCTAGAGGGGACAAGCATATAGCTGACCCCCCTTGAGTCTGTCAGTCTTAAAAAGAGTAGGCTGTCTGTAATGCCCACCAAATTAGAAGGCCGATACTACCCAAAATCAGTAGTGAAGAAACAATCACAACCGTAGGGCTATCTGCTCCCTTAAACTTCATAATTCCTCTATCTAGGTCTGATGGCATATACACTTCCTCCTACTTTAAGTTTTGTTTGAGTCCAACTAAGCAGGTTGGAGATCGTCGCTCTTCACCTACCTAGATTTTACCCAAACAATAATTATACAATATCTAATGCTTGCTAGGTATAGTTTTCCCTTGACAATGCCCCCAGCCGATCGCCTACCTAGGGGAGACTGGTTAAGTTAGCTAGTCCTCCCCCCTTTGACCTCTGCCAAGACCTCTGCCAAATTGTCAGAAATCTATTATAATGGTGACTTTGATATTTCCACTGACATTAAAAACACCATTTTCGCAGTTATGGCTACTTTTCGAGAAATTTGTCAATACTATCGAGATTATCGTTTATTAGCAATTCTTAGTATCAGTGCATCGAGTTTTTTTGAACTAATTGATTTGCTAGTACCATATACGATCGGACAGATTTTAAATGTCCTGTCTGGTCAAGGTGCAGATGGCTTCATACAGTTAACAGTCACAGCGATCGCCTCCGCCACTGGGCTACCAGACCAACAGACCACAGCTTTAATCATATTACTAGGTATCATTTTTTTAGTCACCGTTATCAAAGCACCTATTCAGCCTTGGTTAGGCTCATGGTTTCACTGGTTAATCCCCCTAGCTGCGCGGCGAGACCAGCATCAGAATGCTCTCCAAAAAATCTTGACTTTACCCCTAGAATTTTACGAAGAAAATAACCCCGGTCGCATTGCTAACCGCATCACCAAAGGCATAACTAACCATACCTGGACTTACCCAGAAATAGCAGGTCAATTAATCCCGAAACTCGTGCGAGTCATCGGTATTTTCATAGTGATTTTTTTCATTAAGTGGCAAATAGCCATATTTTTCTTAGTGTCTTTTGTCTTTATTCTGTCCTTTACCCTCGTCAAACTTCGACATCTCATTAGATTAGAAACCCGACTAGACAGCCATCAAGAAAACACCGAAAGTCGCAACTCGGAAATCATCACTAACATCAAAACTGTCAAAGCCTTTGCTACCGAAAATCAGGAACTTGAACGACAAAGCACTCGCCTAAACCGAGAGTTAACCGTAGTTATCCATCGCATTCACCGAGACTATGTAAAACTCGCTACCTACCAAAATACAACGGTGCAATTTTGTTTATTTATGGTATTGGGTTTTACTTTGTTTGCTACCTTTGGAGGGCAAATGTCTCTGGGGTATTTTGTGGTTACTTATACCCTCTCTAGCATGGCTTATTCTGAACTAACTCCCATTAGTTTATTGGCGGAAGTTTTTGCGCGACGCTATTCTTCTATGGTGCGTTTTTATGAGTTTATGCAGTTGAAAGAGGGACAAGATGCCATCAAATTAAACTCGGAAAATCATCAGGTATCCTATCACTTTAAGGGTAAAGTTGAATTGCAAAACTTAACCTTTGGCTATATCCCAGAAAAACCAGTTTTGCAGGATATTAACCTGTTTATAGAACCCTGTCAAACTGTCGCGCTGGTGGGTCATTCCGGTTCCGGTAAGTCTACCTTGGTCAAGCTATTATTTCGCTACTTTGAACCATTACAGGGTCGCATTTTAATCGATGGTGAAAATATCCAAGATTTGGATGTGACCGCCTATAGGCGACGTTTAGCTATCGTTCATCAAGATGTTGATATCTTCAATGGAACCTTGTTAAATAACCTCACCTATGGCAACCCTAACGCTACCCTAGATGAAGTTAACGAAGCCTGTAAAATTGCCCGAGCCGATGAGTTTATTAATCAACTTGATAAGGGTTATTATACTACTGTGGGAGAACGAGGAATGCGCCTGTCTGGGGGGCAAAAACAGCGGTTAGGTATTGCTAGGGCATTGTTAGTCAATCCTGATATCTTGATTTTTGATGAAGCTACTTCTAGCTTGGATTATGAATCAGAACGTTCCATTCAAATAGCCATGCAAAATATTCTGGGAACTCGGACTACAATTATTGTGGCTCACCGTCTCAGTACCATTCGGGAAGCTGATAAAATTGTGGTATTAGATCATGGTAAAATTGTCGAGATCGGTAGTCATGATGAGTTACTTAATCACCGGGGAATTTATCGGAGATTACACGCACTCCAAGAAACTGGGGACGTGATTTGAGTAGAAGGGGGCGAAAATTAGCCCCCCCTTTAACAAGAGCTTTAATCACTATTAACAGGGACCCTCTGAACCGTCTGGCATAATCGCGCCACAAAAGGTCGCCCCCTCTAATCTAGCATTATTTAAGTTGGCATTATTCAAATTAGCCTGATCTAAATTAGCACCTTCCAGAAAGGCGCGATACATATCTGACCAGGATAAGTCACTATTAGAAAGGTTAGCTTGTCTAAGGGTGGTGCTGTGTAACCTGGCATCCCGCAGGTCTGCACCTGCTAAATTTGCGCCAATTAGGTTGGCTGAACTTAGATCCGCACCTCTTAATTTTGCCCCCCGCAGGTCACTATTTTGCAAATTAGCACCTATGAGAGCCGCGCCGTCTAGTTCGGCTTCCTGTAGGTTGGCTCCACTGAGATCGCACTGCTGACACTGTTTGGTATTTAGCAATTGTTGGATGTCTCGGGGTCGGGCGGCGATCGCCTCAATTCCTAACCCTATTACAGCCAGAAGACCGGGAACAATAACTATTAATTTCATCGAAAACCTGACCAATACTAGCCCGACTTTGACATCATACTATATTATATAGGGGGCTAACTCATGTTAAATCTATTAGCCCCTTTTATTGATTTCAATAGGCTACAGTCATGTTAACATATTTACTAACTACGGTAATCACCTCCTGATAGTTTTTGAATAAACGGTAGGTTGATAGGCTACCATTTACAAACATTGGTAGGGCGGGAGTTGGCATTAATGTGGTGATAAATGTATTCACAATGCACCACAAAATTACCAGGGTAATGCAGCCGATCGCTCCAATTATCACTAGGTCACTGCTTTTTAGTCGCAGGAAACCTATGTACGTCGCCTGTCCAGGCAGCGTCATTAAAGACAGGGGTATTTTAGGTGTCATCACTAACCGCTCAGAATCTAGGGTGGGTATAACAAACCAGGTCTATACCAACCTAAGGAAACTGAATTGCCAAGCTATCTAATTGTCTTAGAAAGTGTGCGCCTCAGCCTCCTCTCAATGCCTACGGAGTTAGCTGACGGGCTAGGGCTGAGAGTTGCCCTTCTCTTTATCTCTGTCGGTTGTTGACAGAAACACTTTGCGAGATTAGCCCCAAAAATTTGGTTCCTCCGCTCCGACCACATCACCGCGTCTGCACCTGCTCGAAAAGTACATAACGGCAATGTTTTACTTTCGCCGGATTAGGCTGACTGTTTGTTTTTAATCTAATTCTATTCTAAATTACCAAATATCAAATTGTCAATAAATTGTGCAAATTGTTTTTGACAGGGAAACAACGGATGATATTCTTAGGGGGAAGAGTAGCTAAATCTCGCAAGCGATCGCCGATCGCCCTAGATTGAGAAAAACTCAACAGGGGGGTTGTGGGGAAGGATGTCAATTGGAAAATTTCCCCTTTAGTGCTAGAGTTAGCAATTGACCACTACTGACAAGAACCATGTCTGCGCCCCCTAGCGCCCCAACTGTAACAACATTTCCCCTCGCCGCCGTGGTGGGACAAGAAGCGATCAAATTTGCCCTGCTGCTGGCCGCAGTTGATCCCGGCTTAGGAGGTGTGGTAATTGCTGGACGGCGGGGAACCGCTAAATCAGTGATGGCCAGAGCCCTTCATGCCTTATTACCGCCCCTAGAAGTAGTAAAAGATGCGATCGCCAACATTCCCCCCAACTGGGAAGCGGGAGAACCCACCCCAGAAACCGAAATCATCCCCGCGCCCTTTGTACAAGTTCCCCTAGGGGTAACAGAAGATAGGCTGATAGGTTCAGTAGACGTAGAAAAATCCGTTAAACAGGGCGACACCGTATTTCAACCCGGCCTATTAGCCACAGCCAACCGAGGAGTCCTTTACATTGACGAAATCAACCTCCTCGATGACAATATAGCCAACCTGCTGCTAACAGTTTTAACGGAAGGGCGCAACGTCATTGAAAGGGAAGGGATCAGCTTTGAACATCCCTGCCAACCCCTATTTATCGCGACCTATAACCCGGAAGAAGGTCCCCTGCGAACCCATTTACTCGATCGCATTGCCATAGCCCTATCTGCTGATGGAGTCCTGAGTTTAGATCAACGGGTGCAAGCAGTAGACCAAGCCCTCGATTATTCCCAGTCTCCCGAGGCATTTCTCCAGCAATATACAGAAGACTTAGATAACCTGAAAACTCAAATTCTCCTAGCCAGAGAATGGCTAAAAGATGTCACCATCACCTCAGAGCAAATTCTGTACCTGGTAGAAGAAGCCATCAGAGGGGTAGTTCCCGGACACCGGGCGGAACTGTTTGCGGTGCGAGTAGCTAAGGCTTCGGCGGCTTTAGATGGTAGAAATAGCGTTAATGCTGATGACTTGCGGCGGGCGGTAGAATTAGTTATTGTACCCAGAGCCACAGTAATTCAGACCCCCCCCGAAGAACAACAACAGCCACCACCCCCACCCCCACCACCCCCCCAAGGTGAGGACGAACCGGAACCAGAGGACGAAGACGAAGACGAAGAACCGGAAACCGAACCCCCAGAAGAAGAAGAAAATAGCATCCCAGAAGAGTTTGTGTTTGACCCGGAAGGGGTGGTGCTAGATCCAACGGTGTTGTATTTCTCGCAAATGGCAAACCGACAGGGTAAAACTGGCAGCCGCAGTATGATTTTTTCAGAGGATCGCGGTCGGTATGTTAAACCCATGCTACCCAAGGGTAAAGTACAACGCATTGCGGTAGATGCTACCCTACGGGCGGCAGCACCCTATCAGCGATCGCGACGGTTACGATATCCTGAACGTCGGGTAGTGGTAGAACAGGGGGATATTAGATCTAAGCGCCTAGCCAGAAAGTCCGGGGCTTTGGTGGTGTTTGTCGTGGATGCTTCCGGGTCTATGGCCCTAAACCGGATGCAGTCAGCCAAAGGCGCGGTAATGCAGCTATTAACTGAGGCTTACCAAAGCCGCGACATGGTGTCGTTAATTCCCTTCCGAGGGGAACAGGCGGAAGTTTTGTTACCGCCTACTCGGTCAATTGCGGCCGCCAAACGACGCTTGGAAAGGATGCCCTGTGGGGGTGGGTCTCCCCTGGCTCACGGACTAACTCAAGCGGTGCGGGTGGGGATGAATGCTAAACAGTCTGGAGATATCGGACAGGTGGTAATTGTAGCAATTACGGACGGCCGAGGTAACATTCCCTTAGCCCGATCGCTCGGTGAACCTATCTTAGAAGGTGAAAAACCGGATATTAAAGGGGAATTGCTGGAAATTGCTGCCAAAATTCGTGGTTTGGGTATTCAATTGTTAGTAATTGATACCGAAAATAAATTTGTCTCGACAGGTTTTGCCAAGGAATTGGCGAAAACCGCAGGAGGTAAGTATTATCATTTACCCAAAGCCACGGATCAGGCGATCGCAGCTATGACTCAAAATGCGATTCGTGATGCGATCGGTTAAAGTATAGATAACCAATAGGTTTTTTCCATGGAACCTGTTATTTCCCATTCTGGGGAAAAGCCATCCCCAGGCAGGTTTTGCCCATGGTTGCTAGAGGTTTTCCAGGGTCTCAGAAATTCCGTCAATTGGTCATCTGTCCGCCTGGTAAAAATTTGCCTATAATACCGGAAAACAGTTAGTCCCAACCCTAGACTAATATTGTGCTTCCTAATGCTCAGGATTAACCAATAGTGTTTTGAGTGGAAATTTATGAGTATGTTTAATGCTACTGCCATTCTCATTGATGCCTTCGTCCAACGCCTACAGGCTGGTTACCGCCGTACCTATGGGGGATTTAAACCAGACTACCCCGAAATAATTGCTTGGGCTGGCACAATGGCTCTGGAAAATATCGCCAACTGTGACGCATTATACCACAATGTCGAACATACTATGCTTGTCACCCTAGTAGGACAAGAAATTCTGCGCGGGAAGCATATTCGAGAGGGGGGAGTCACCCCAGAAGACTGGTTACACTTTACCATTTCACTCCTATGTCATGATATCGGCTATGTGAAAGGAGTATGTCGGCGAGACCAAGACGCTAATGGTTTATATGCGACAGGAATTGATGATGGTATGGTTTCCATAAGTTCAGGCGCAACCTCGGCTAGTCTGACTCCCTACCATGTCGATCGCGGTAAATTAGTCATAGATGAACGCTTTGGTGGTCATAAACTAATTGATGCGGAACAAATTAAACGCAACATTGAACTAACCCGGTTTCCCGTCCCGGCTGATGAAACTCACCAAGACCGCCAGAATTACTCAGGACTCGCGCGCGCGGCTGATTTAATCGGTCAACTCAGTGACCCTCGCTACCTCAAAAAGATTAGTTCCCTATTCTACGAATTTGAAGAAGTCGGGACTAATAAAGTCCTAGGTTACAAAACCCCCGGCGACCTCCGTAATAATTACGCCAAATTCTACTGGAATGGTGTATTTCCCTACATTCCCGCCGCCTTGCGATATTTACAACTGACCCAGGAAGGGAAACAAGTTGTGGCTAACCTATACGCTAACGTTTTCCAGGTGGAAAATGAACGGCGTATCCTCAGCGAAAGCGAGAAATATCTGCCAGAGAATTCATCCATTGGTGAAGAAAATGGCTACAATGGCGACAAAAACGGTAGTTCAGACCTGCCCAAATTTAGCGAAATGTTTAATTTGAATTTGTGAAGGACCAAACACCAAAAACCCCAACCCCGGAAATTTCCCAAAAACTTGAACAGTTGAGGCTAACTGTCCAACGGGCTAGTTATGCCTATTATGTTCTGGATGATCCTATTATGGAGGATGGGGTTTACGATCGCCTATATCGGGAACTGCAAGAACTCGAAACCCAATACCCAGAACTAATCTCTCCTGATAGTCCTACCCAGAGGGTCGGAGAAAAAGCCGCTACTCAGTTTGAGTCTGTACGCCATAATATCAGTCTTTATAGCCTGGAAAATGCCTTTAATATGGCAGAACTCCAGGCTTGGGATGAAAAATGGCGACGTTTTCTTGGTGACTGGGCAGCGGAAGATAATAACTATATCTGTGAACTCAAAATCGATGGTTCGGCGATCGCTCTCACCTATCACGATGGCATATTAGTTAGGGGTGCGACTCGTGGGGATGGAGTCACTGGGGAAGACATTACCCAAAATATTAAAACTATCCGCTCTATTCCCCTAAAATTACATCTGGATAACCCGCCGCCTGTGGTGGAAGTTCGGGGGGAGGCTTTCCTCTACAACCGTATTTTTGCGGAAATTAACCAGGAAAGACAAAAAAACGGAGAGCCACTATTTGCTAACCCGCGTAATGCAGCCGCCGGAACTCTGCGACAACTTGACTCCCGCATTGTGGCTGCTCGACACTTGGATTTTTTCGCCTATACTCTACACCTAGACTCCCCCAATTTACATGATCACTGGGATTGTCTGGAGTTGCTCCCAAAAATGGGCTTTAAAGTCAATCCTAATCGCCAACTGTGTCAATCTTTGCTGGAAGTTCAGCAGTATTTTAATACTTGGGAAACTCAGCGCCGAGAATTACCCTATATGACTGATGGGGTGGTGGTTAAGCTAAATTCCCTCAGTCTCCAAAAACAGTTGGGAGAAACGAGAAAATTTCCCCGCTGGGCGATCGCCCTTAAATATCCGGCGGAAGAATTGCCCACTAAGATTATATCAGTTACTTTCCAGGTCGGACGTACTGGAGCCTTGACTCCGGTGGCTGAACTTGAACCCATACAGTTAGCTGGAACAACTGTTAAACGCGCTACACTTCATAATCAAGACCGCCTGACTGAATTAGACCTACATATTGGCGATACGGTAATTGTCCGTAAGGCTGGGGAAATTATCCCGGAAGTGGTGCGAGTATTGCCGGATTTGCGACCAACTGGCGCTAAACTGGTGACTATGCCGACTCATTGTCCTGAGTGTGGGGAAACTGTGGTAAAAACTCCACCGGAGGCGGTCACCCGCTGTATTAATTCCTCTTGTCCGGCTATTGTGCGCGGTTCTATTATTCACTGGTGCGGAAGAAGGGCTTTAGATATTAATGGTATTGGGGAAAAGCTGGTTCAGCAATTGGTTGAGACTCAATTGGTGCGATCGGTCGCTGACCTTTATCATCTTAATATGGATCAGTTGGTTGCCTTAGAACGCCAGGGCCAAAAATCAGCCCAGAAAATTCTGGAGGCGATCGCCGCTTCTAAAAAACAACCCTGGCATCGAGTATTATATGGTCTAGGTATTCGCTATGTCGGAGAGGTTAATGCTGAGTTACTCGCTCAAAATTTCCCGAGTTGTCAGAGTTTGGCGGCGGCTTCTTCCGCACAAATAGAAGGCGTTTATGGTATCGGCGCGGAAATTGCTACTTCTGTTTATCAGTGGTTCCAAAATCCTGCTAATATCAGTTTATGCGATCGACTTGAACAATCTGGTTTACAGCTTGCCAGTGTGCCGTCAACTGCACTAAAATCTACTCCCCAAGCGCAACCTTTCGCCGGGAAAACCTTTGTGCTTACCGGAACATTACCTACTCTCACCCGAGAGGAAGCTAAATCTATCATTGAGAAAGCTGGGGGAAAAGTCACTAATTCTGTTACCCAAAAAGTCGATTATTTACTATTAGGAGACAAGCCGGGATCGAAATTAGCAAAAGCTCAAAATCTGGGTATCGCAGAGTTATCCGAATTAGAGCTTTTAGAGATGGCAAAATAAGCCATGATTTAGGGTGTAAATTAAAGCCACAAATCATCATCATTGAACTGATGTATTAATTTACCAATCTCAATCCGGGTGACATATTCAGGGCTTGCTCAACTATATTTCTGCTACTTTTAGCCAGTCAATCCGATTAAATATACCTCTAAAAGCGCCATAGAAATATATGCTCAAAACCAATCAAATCATCTCCCTGCTGCTCATTTTTATTCCCATTTCCATTGTCGCCGAATATGGACACTGGGGAGCCACTATAATCTTTATAACCGCCGCCCTAGCCATTATTCCCCTGGCGGCTTGGATGGGTACAGCTACCGAAGAAATAGCAGTAGTTCTCGGCCCTAATTTAGGAGGGTTAATGAATGCCACATTTGGCAATGCTACCGAATTAATTATCGGTTTTGTCGCTCTCAAAGCCGGATTGGTAGAGGTAGTCAAAGCCAGCATTACCGGGTCAATTATTGGCAACTTATTACTGGTAATGGGTTTAGCCATGTTTCTGGGAGGATTAAGGTTCAAAGAACAAGAATTTCCCCCAGTAGTGGCTCGTCTGAATGCCTCAGCCATGACCTTAGCAGTAATTGCTATATTAGTTCCCACCGCCGTAGATGTCACGTCCAGCGGCATAGAGGAAAGCACCATGCAAACTCTGTCCGGTGCGGTGGCGCTAGTGTTGATTATAGTTTATATCCTCACCCTACTATTTTCCATGAAAACCCACTCCTATTTATATGATGTGGGATTAGCAGAAAACGAAGTAGAACCCGGAACGGGAGAAGAAATATCAGGGGAACCTCATCATCAAATCAATCTAAAATTATGGATTGTGGTGCTTTTAGTGGCTACAATTATGGTGGCGGTTGAGTCGGAGCTGTTGGTAGGTACTCTGGAAGAGGCTACCGAGAGTCTGGGTTTGACAGCACTATTTACCGGGGTGATCCTAGTTCCGATTATTGGGAATGCAGCCGAACACGCCACGGCTGTGACGGTTGCTATGAAAAATAAAATGGATCTGTCGGTGTCGGTGGCTGTAGGTTCGAGTTTACAGATTGCCCTCTTTGTAGCACCAGTGTTAGTTCTGGCGGGGTTGGTGCTAAATCAGCCAATGGATTTAGACTTTAATCCCTTTGAGTTAATAGCTGTGGCTGTATCGGTGGCGATCGCTAATTCGGTAAGTTCTGACGGCCGGTCGGACTGGTTGGAAGGGGTGTTGCTGCTGGCTGCATATATGGTTTTAGGAATAGCCTTTTTCTTTCATCCCGTCATGTTGTAACCCACCCCCAACCAACAAGCCACGTTTTGGTCGCTAATTAGTATCGAGGAGCCAAAATGTTATACTGGGTTGCAACGGTATCGGCTAGAATTATCATATATAGTAGCAGTCTTTATATGGCCGCCTTCCTGAAAGTCGCGATCGAGGCTTATGCTTTCCAGTTTGCTACTGTTTCCTTTCAATGTCTAAGCACCTATTCCCAAGCGATTGCCAAAAAGGATAGATATGTCTATGGATTTTGACGGTAGGTGGCTAAAGCCGATCTTGGCTTTTCCTCCCTGCTTTGAACAGGCAGGGCTTGCAAGTGTTAAGGTGTTTCCGTGAGTTATTGCCTCAATCCCAAATGCCCTAAACCCGATGATGAGTCGAATGCCAAACGACGCATTTGCGCTCAGTGTGGCTCTGATCTGTTTATACAGAGTCGTTATCGTGTTATCAAAAAGATGGGTGGGGGAGGATTTGGTCAAACTTTTGAGATTCTCGACCAAAAAGATAAGACTCGCAAAGTTTTAAAAGTTCTCCTCAAAGAACATCCCAAGGCGATCGCTCTGTTTAAACAAGAGGCGAAAGTTTTGAGTGAACTTAGTCATCCCGGCATCCCTAAAGTAGATAAAGATGGCTACTTTACCTTTATGCCGAAAGATGAGTCGCCGCTGCATTGTTTAGTCATGGAGAAAATCGAAGGGTTAGACCTTCAGGAGTGGATGAAGGAGCGCAAAAAAGAACCCATTAGCCCAGAATTAGCCATGGATTGGCTAAAACAACTGGTGGAAATTCTCGATCGCGTCCACAGTTTACAGTATTTTCACCGAGATATTAAACCTCAAAACATCATGCGAAAGCCTGATGGTCAACTGGTGTTAATTGATTTTGGCACAGCGCGGGAAGTGACCGAGACCATTATGGGGTTTAGTTCAAATGGCTCCGGCGAACAGGATAATGATAAGAAACGCGCCACAGGAATTGTCTCCCCTGGTTATACGCCGCCAGAACAAACGAACGGGAAAGCAGTACCTCAGTCGGACTTTTTTGCCCTGGGTCGGACTTTTGTTTATCTGTTGACGGGAAAACCCCCCACGGCTTACCCAGAAAATCCTCGCACTGGGAAACTTTTGTGGCGTAAGGGTGCGCCAAATATCCCGAAACAATTGGCGGATGTTCTTGATTATCTGATGGCACCATTTCCGGGAAATCGCCCCCAGAACCCTGGGGTAGTTCTCCAGTGTTTAGCTGAAGTGGAACTTAATCCGCCACCCCGCGATAGTGATGAAAGAGAAGATCCCAAATCAGATACCAAAGGTAAAAAGAAAGAACAGCTGAAGACGAAAATCCACCTCAGTGAACTGAAAATTAAGATTCCCTTCAAGGCTATTGGTATTCTGAGTGTGATTGTGACCATGGGGGGGTTGATTTATACCCAGGTAGACGGTTATCGGCGCTATGGCTTAATTCCGGCTAACCCTATGTTGGTGATTAGAGGGTGGCCTAATCGTATGTGGCTACTGGGGCATAAGGAGGCTTTAGGGCAGGTTTATGCTTTGGCGATCGCCCCAGACGGTGAAACTCTGGTTGCGGGAACTTTTGGCACAATTCGACGCTGGGGTATCCATTCTGGAGAGGTTTTTAATCCCGAAAGCGTCCATTCGAGTTGGGTAAGGGCCCTAGCATTCTCCCCCAATGGAGAGATTATGGTCAGTGGTAGTAATGATAAAACTATCCGTATGTGGTGGGGATCGCGTCAACGTACTATTGAAGGACATACAGGAAGTGTCCATGCTTTGGTTTTTAGTCCCAACGGTCAAATTTTAGCTAGTGGTAGCGAAGACAGGACTATTATTCTGTGGGATACCAATGGTCGGCGATTATCAACTATTCTCGCCCATGACCTCCCGGTTAATGCTTTGGCTTTCAATCCCCAGGGTAATGTTCTCGCTAGTGCTAGTGCAGATGCCAGTATCAGATTATGGAATGTCAATGTCGGTGATAGTAGTCGCCGACTGACAATTACTGGCCATGGAGATAGTATTAATGCGATCGCCTATAGCCCCGACGGTGAAACCATCGCCAGCGCTAGTGATGATGGAACCGTGCGCTTGTGGAATGCTAACACAGGGGAACAACTGCGGGTTTTTGAGGGACACAGAGGCCCGGTGAAATCCCTAGTGATTACCCCAGATGGCCAAACTTTAATTGCTGGAGGCGATCACATTGTTTTATGGAATCTCAACACCGGGGAAATAATCACTACCCTTTGGGGTCATGGAGACCTGATCACAGCCCTAGCCCTCACCCCAGATGGCAAAATCCTCACCAGTGGTAGTGAGGATAAAACCATTAAAATCTGGCAGCTAAAGCTGTAGACCCAGAGGGGAGGAAAAGCAGTTATATGGGGGGTGGGCGGTAGCTTGCACCGTATTGGGAAACTAATCGCCTCAACCCTCCCCTACTCCTCCCTCCGGGAAACTCTGAGCTTTCAGGCCCCTATTTTAGAAGCGGAAAGTAGTCCGCAGGGTTCCTACCACAATATTAGCATTGCGGGCATTGTGCTCAGGACTGGTCAAAACATAGAAGCCAGGAGTGATGGAAATGTAGTCGTTGAAAGCATAGCGATAGAAGGCTTCAATATGGAAGGAAGTATCGCGATCTTCCAAAGCGGTGGTGTCATGGGAGGTAACTTTCGGAGGCATTCCGATCACAATACCACCCAAATCTCCTTCACTGAAAGCATCTGGGAAGCCCATAGTCACAGCCCAGTTAAGAACTGTGGCACTGTCACTACCGTTATTTTGTTGACTAGCCCAGGTAGCACCAAACCAGCCACCCAACTCGAACTTCTCAACTACCCGCCAGTTAAACTGGAAGCCGAGGTTATCGCTGGTGCTGGCATTATCTCCAAAGGGGCGATCGGCGATCCAGCTTCCGGTACCACCCGCCATATTGACATCGCCGTCATTGAAATACTTACGGGCGTACTCTACCCCAAAAGCCAGCCTGTCTGTGGGTTGATAGACCAACTGAGCCGACCCAGTATTGCTACCGTTGAATAAGCCATTACCAGCAGTAGCATCGGAGGCGTTACCTGCTAAATAACCCAGATTCAGTCTGAACTGACGATCATTACCAAAGGCGAACTTAGCCGCCGCCCCTGCACCTTCTGGACCACGGAAAATGGCAGGGTTACGCTGACCAAACCGAGAAATTGAGGCATTACCAGTGCTGTTAAAGGGGGTGATCACATCCATGATGTCATCTAAATCAAGGCTGTTAGCACCGATAAAGATGTGCGCCCGACGATTGAAGGCGGGGAAACGGTAGTACAAATCATCTAGCTCTATCCCATTGGAATTGCCATCAATACCAGTCCGAGACATTAAGCTATTGGTGAGGTCAAAATTGCTGAGGTTAGGGATATCTCTCGCTTGCAGACGGGTTTTCAATAGGTCTTCGCCGGTGAAGCTGGTATCAAAGTTCAGACGAACCCGGTAGCCCAAATAAGTTTGAGTGGGGTCATCACTGCGAGGGCCTTTGGGACCTCCAACCACGTTATGTCTGGCGCGATCGCCAAAGCTATCTCCTGGCCAGAACACTACTTCCCCGCGCAGTTTGGTAGTGGTGGAGAACTGATTAGCCTCCAATTCAGCCGTCCGCGCTTCCAAAGCGTACACACGGCCGCGCAAAGTTGCCAATTCCGCCGCAAACTCTTCCTGGAGCCGTTGCAGAACCGCCAAATCTTCGCGAGTTACCAAATTAGCCACAGAAGCCGCAATCAATTCGTTAACCCGTTCCAAACAGGCATTTAAACCAGCCGCAAACTCAAAACGAGTCATGGCGCGGTTTCCTCTAAAGGTTCCGTCTGGATAACCTGCAATACAGCCATAACGTTCTACCAAAGACTGAAGCGCTTGGAATGCCCAATCTGTAGGTTGAACGTCAGACAATTGAGATACAGAGGTCACCTGCTCCATAGAGTCGGCAACTTCACTGTATAGATTGATTTGTTCTAGGTCGGCAATTCTGAGTTCCTGTTCCATCTCAGGTTGTACCTGAGCTACCTCTTGGGTTTCGGCAGAGGACTCAAAACCTAAATCCATTACATTCTGAGACAGAGGAGCCGTGTTATCGACCTCTGGCGCAACTGCCATTAGCGAGGTAGTATCCGCATCCAGGCTAAATTGACTAACTCCTTCCGCTGCATCTGAAGCTAGGGATGCCACTTGGGAAGTAGTAACCAGCTTGTCTGAAGGGCTGTCTGTGGCTAATGCAGCAGTTGTGCTTAACAGAAGAGCAGCACCCAGAAAGCCTGGACTCTGCTTGAGAGTGTTCCATAGAATTTTGTTCATCATCTCAAATCTCACACCGACTTAAAAAGACCTAAGCGAGGATGTCCCCAGCTCGAATGAACCAATAGTATCACGATTTCACGTAAAACTCCTGGGAGGGTTGGAAGCTCCGTGATTGCTCACGGAGAGGAAAACTGACTCAAGCGGATGACCGCCGCCAGCACCCCCTTGCGGGGTGGAGGGGTATGGTTT
>NZ_JARPLU010000109.1:0-16931 GCF_032349615.1 Limnospira sp. PMC 1279.21
CAAGAAACCCGGTTTCTCCAAGAAACCGGGTTTCTAAGCAATTGGGTTTCTCCCTTGGAAGTCAAGAAACCCGGCTTCTCCCTCGGAAGTCAAGAAACCCGGTTTCTCCAAGAAACCGGGTTTCTAAGCAATTGGGTTTCTCCCTTGGAAGTCAAGAAACCCGGCTTCTCCCTCGGAAGTCAAGAAACCCGGTTTCTCCAAGAAACCGGGTTTCTAAGCAATTGGGTTTCTCCCTCGGAAGTCAAGAAACCGGGTTTCTAAGTAATTAATACATTTTTGAGGGCGTTAATCAGATATTGATTGTCAGCTTCGGTGCGGATAGCTACGCGAAAATAATTATCTCCTAATTCGGGAAAACTTAAACAGTCGCGAATCAAAATCCGATAATCTTTAAGTAGTTGAGTTTGTAACTCACTCACCGACGACTGACACCGGACTAGCAAAAAATTGGCTACCCCTGGATAAGGATAAAGTCCGGTAATTTTCCCTAATTCCTGATAGAGTTGGGGGCGGTTAATAGATAACCAATGGTGGGTTTTTTCCTCAAAAGCCCGATCGCCTAAAACTGCAATACCCGCCGCCACGGCTAAATTATTCACAGACCAAGGGTCTCGCCACTGTCGCCACAAATTTAGGCGGTCTGGGTGAGCGATCGCATATCCTAATCTTAAACCAGGCAGACTGTAAAACTTAGTGAGCGATCGCAAAATCACCAAATTGGGAAAATCTGCCACCCTCTCGATTAAGCTAGTTTGTGCCGACCGTGGCAGAAAATCCATAAAAGCCTCGTCAACCACCACCAAAGCAAACCTTTCCAACAGGGGCAAAATCAACTCTGGCCGTAGTAATATACCCGTGGGATTGTGGGGAGTATTCAGCAATAGTCCCGCCCTTTCCTCTAATTCCCCCAACCCATCAAATTGGACCTTATCGCCACCCTCAAGACTAATAGGGCATTCAATCACCCTAGCATTAAAAGCATTGAGCGATCGCCGATAGTCCCCAAAAGCCGGAGTCAGCAGATATGTAGCCCCCATTTGTGCCAACTCCCGGCCCGCCCAAGTCAGCAATTCAGCCGCCCCATTTCCCGGCAAAATCCATTCAACCGGTAAATCTTCATGAAAGCGACTTACAGCCTGTCGCAGGTCCATATAATCGGGCTGAGGATAGGTTTTAATCTGCCCCTGATGAGTATTCAAAGCGGCGATCGCCGTTAACGGAGGGCCGAGGGGATTAATACTAGCCGAGAAATCGACAATTTCCGATGGCGGACAATCAGCGATCGAAGCCGCCCACATCAAATTTCCCCCGTGGCTGGGTCTGTTCATCAATCTCCCTCCGTGCAGACCCCCACTAAATCGGTATCCTGATTAGTGGTGGGTTATGGACGACTATTTATCAGCGACCTTCTCCTTAAACAGTTTTCCTGCCGAGAAAGCCGGAACCCAAGTTTCAGGAATATCCATTTTTTCGCCGGTCTGGGGGTTACGGCCTTCGCGGGCCTTACGTTTCCTGGCTTCAAAAGAACCAAATCCCACCAGGGTGACTTTTTCCTGTGTAGCAACAGCATCGATAACACTTTCGAGAGCCGCACTCAACACCGCATCAGCCTGTTTTTTGGTGACACCTGCTTTTTCCGCCACCGCATCTATTAATTCACCCTTATTCATCAATTACTCCTTTTGAGAACTGGGGGCCAATCAATGACCCCCAATGGTTTGCACGATTTTTCTGCCTTATTCTAAGGTTTATGTCGCCACATAGATAGGGTTTAACCCCAAATTGTCATATATTTAGGGGAATTTTCCACTTTTTTTAAGATATTAGCCGATAAAAATATCCCCCAGGGGTGGGGGATTTTGGCTGAAGGGGTTTTTAACGCTAGATCTTAACGCCCTTGCATCATCTGGCGGACATCGGGGCTAAAATTGTTCCGGTAGCCAAACCCAGAGCGATCGGAATCATCCAGGATATTGGGCGTTACCAACACAATTACCTCAGCCCGCTCGCTGCTGGTGTTGCTTCTACGGAACAGAGAACCCACGATAGGCAAATCACCCAACAGGGGAATCTTGCTAACGTTAGTCCGTTCCTGATCTTGAATAATACCAGAGACAATCAGAGTTTGACCGTCCCGCAGACGAATCCTTCCGGAAGTTAAACTGCGCCGAAAGATTTGTAAGACAAAATCATCGCCACCGGTTGCTACCTGACTGCCTGGGGAACTCACTTCTGGGTTAATGCTCATCGTGACGAAGCCATTATCATCAATTCGCTCAACATTCACCCCCAAAGTCAAGCCCACAGGTACAAGTAGAGGTTGGATGGTTTCCCTGGTACCGGAAGGAGTATCTGTAAAAGTTGTTGTCCTCGATTGCAATACCTCTTGTACCAGTTGCACGGAAGCGGTTTCTCCCTCTTGTACCACCAAGGTGGGGTCGGTGAGGATTTTGGCTCTACCGCTGACGATTTGGGCTTGCAAAGTAGACAGGAACCGCCGAGGATATTGGAAGAAGGGAAACACGGAAAAAGCAGTGCTACCAAGGGCGGTAATACTTCCATCTTGCAAATTTCTCGTGAAAGGTTGGTAGTCAGAAAGCCCAACCCCTCCCGGTCTATCGGTGACAGGTGGAATCGGTCTCAAGCCAATACCACCCCCAGGAGCCGTTAACGGAGTCCTAGTATCTCTCTCGCGATCAAAAAACGGTGAACTTTCGTCACGAATTCTGAAACCATCAGTGGTTTGATTTTCCACAATTGGTCGCGAGGTAAGACCGCCTGTAGCCTGACCACGGGTTGGGGGATTGATGCCGCCGAAGTTGATAGAAGCCGCACCGCCATCATTCACAAAGAAGGTATCATTAATCCCAAAGGAGAAACTAGTGCTCTGGGTGGCTTCCCCGGTCAGGTTCACGTCAATGATTTTCACATTCACCGCCACCTGACGTTGACGGAGATCAAGCTGCATTAACATAGCAGTTGCCATCTGTACCTTTTCAGGATCTCCAACCAGAGTAATAGAATTTAAGCGACGGTCTGTTGATACTGATAGACCTCGGAGCACCAGGGGTCCTTGTCCTTCCCTTGCACCCAAGGATCTGATCTCCCTTCCTTGAGATATGGTCGATATCAGCGCACCCGTAGCTGGGTCTCTAATAGTTTCTACTACATCAACTACAATTTGCCCTTCGGCTCCATGAGTGCTTAAAAACTCGGCTGCATTATCAACTGACATCTGATTCATTCTCAGAGTCCGCATCACAATATTTCGGGCAGACTCGGGAAGTTCAAAACCGACAAATACAGTATTTCCCACCCGGTTAGCTTGTAATCCTGTTAATCGCAGGACATAGTTAAAGACTTCCTGGACTGGTTCATTTTCAATATCCAAGGAAATTCTAAATTCCTGTTCTTCATTTCCCGGTCGAAAACGTCCCGTTGTACGATCTTTCTCTAAATTACTGAAGGCAACATTCAGGCCAGCAACCCGCGCCAACAATGATAATACCTCCCGCACTGATGCGTCTCGCAAGACTAGGCGGGGGATGATTTCGTTGGTGTTTAGGTTGACAGTGGGAGCACCCGGATTGATATTAGAAACGGCAATATCTCCTAAAGGTGGCGCAACGGCACGGGGTTGGAAGGGTGGCGTTGTGTCTAAGGAACGCCTTGGCTGTAATGGCGCTTGACCCATTTGGGGAGTTAAAGCTGGGTCGGGCATCATCATATCATTATTGCCGTTTTGGGCGGTCGGATCACCAGTGATGCTAACTGGTGGGTCGGGAACCATTACCTGAGAAGCACCGTTCCCAGGTTGTTGGGGTGCAAAAGCGGGAGCATCTACGATCGCCCCTTCTGGAGCGATCGCGATCGCAATAGCATCTCCCGCACCCTGAATTATCCGCGCTTCAGGAGAGCCAGTAGTTCCGGTCACAATCACCCGAATACTGGTCGGGTCTAGCTGGTTCACCACAATGGAAGCAATACCAGGAGCCGGGTTATTTTGCTGAAATGAGCCATTGGGAGAACTCAATTGAGCGTTAGTAATATCCGCCACAAAATCATTACCCCGCCGAATCACAAACACCGCTGGACGTTCGCCGCCGTCAGTGACCAGCACCAGGTTAATTTCCCCGTTGTCAGCTTGGAATAATTGAATATCGCGGACAACTGTAAACGCCAGGGCGGGAGCCACAGCCACAACCATGGCTGCTGCAACTCCCCCCGCTACTCCTCCACCAAATCCTAAAATATCTCTCACATTTCCTCCTAAAAGTTGGAAAGCAACCGTTGCTATTGGTTTATATATTCTGTTTGCTTAGGCCTGGAAAAATCATAATTCATCCGGGGCAACAGGACAATAGGAAATTATCTACACCCACGGGCATTTTATCTGGGAAACCTATCACATTTTAGCGATTTTGTCAACCCCCATTCTGCCAAAAAATGAGCGATCGCCATAATTTAGGGTTGATAAGGCGATCGCTCGATTATCTGTGAACCAGAACATTATTTTTTTTCAGCTTCTGGTTGCTGTTGTTGCTCACGCTGCTCGTCACTCAAAGGCATTAAGGCGTGTAACTTAAACGTACTTCTGAGGCGGCGTTGAGGCTGGTTATCTATGGGAACAAAGCGACCCTGGCGAATTTCCCCCTTCAATTCTGGCGATCGATCCAGCAACTGAGAACTAAAGTCTCTAACCACTAGCATAGGCTGCATTCTCTCCAGAGAAATCATAAATTTGCGGATTTGCTCAAAACTCCCTTCCACCTCCACCTCGTACTCTTGTCGTCTCAGTTTATTGTTAACTTGGGAACCGAGAGAACCATCAGTCACTAGCATGGGTCCATCACTTTGGGGTTGAAACCTAACCAAACGTGCTTTTAGTTCTTCATCCAAAATACCCGCATTAATTTGATTTAATTGTTCATTAACATCAAACATCAACATTTCCAGATTTGCTTCATCAGCAAACAAAGCCGTTACACTAGCCAGTCGCTGTTTAGCTTCCTCTCGTTGACGTTCCGCCTCCTCTTGCTGCTGCAACTTTTCGTTTTGCTGTTCAATTTCCCTTTGCTTAATTTGAATGTTGGAATTGAGTATTTGCTGTTCTTCCCAAGCCGGCAAAGCCAGGTAAAACACACCCACCCCACACAAAATCGCGCCTAGGGCTCCAATAGCAATACCGACGACCTTAGAAGTGATAGCCAAACCCAATATCACTGGGCCAGAACCTTCCTCCTCCTCCTCCGGTTCCTCATCATCAAGAAGATACTCATTTGCTGCTACCATAGGAAAAAACCTCCGTTTTTTGTTGACATCAAAACCCTGAGACCAAAAGCCTAGGGTCGAATTACACCTTGTTCTGTGAGGGTTTCAATTCGATTAACCAAACCCAGTGCGTCATTAGCTTTTAATAGGGGTAACAGTTCCGAAGCCGTGGCAGAACTCAGACGGGTTTCTATGCTAAACTGCACGATGGGCTGTAAATCTGGCAGACCCCCAGGCACTGAGGAACCGTCAGCCACCACTAAACGGGTGGGGTTATCTTGCAATCTAGCAGAAACTAGCCGGGTTGTGCTGCCATTAAAGAAAGGCGACTGGTTGACCAACAACATGAAATCATTAAGCTGCCCAAAAGAACCAACATTTCCTTCAATGGTAACTTGTGCGGTTTGTCTAGCAGGGGTCTGTCCCTCTTCCTCAGAGGCGGTAGTTGCTTCGTTGGTGGGTTCGGTTTGTCGGAGGTTGGTAATTCTCACCCCAGCAATTTGCATGATCTTAGCCATTTCTTGACTTAAAGCTGACCAGGGCTTAATCTCATTGAATACCAAAGCCAAAGCATCGGCTTCGTCATTGGTCTGTTTGGCTTCTGCATAAATGCGATCGAGGGCTTGGACTTGGACATTTTTCTCGCCCAGTTGCAACTCTAAAGCATCGGCTTCTCTGGAAAGGCTGGCATTTTGCCTAGTTAACACAAACCAACCGCCTCCCATTAAAGCATTGAGTCCCACAGCTACCCCCAGTCCGATTAAAATGGGTGTTTGGTCAACGGGTTTCCCCGCAGCGCCTTTGGGGGGCTTGATAACTCGGGTTTTATACTCTGGGCGATCGTTAAGAAAATTAATATCAAGGCTGTACATATTAACAAACCCTCTGGTAGTATTTTTATAGACATGGTAGCAGTGAGAGTTCCCGGAACTAGGTAACGCGCAATCCTAAACCTAATACCACTCCTAAACTAGCACGCTGCTCCGGGGGAATTTCCTGATCATCTGTTAACAGGTTCAGGGCTTCTATGGGGTCTACCTGGGTGGCTGGCATGGCTAGGCGTTGCATAAAGAACTCATCCAGTTGTCCGATCGCCGCCCCAGGACCAGCCAGAAGTAACTGGGCGATTTCCAAACCATCATTTTGGTTGATGTAGAAATCAATAGAGCGTCGGAGTTCATCGGCTAACTCTGCTAATACTTTAATGATGGCATTAACTCCCGGATTTGGCTCGTTCAATGCTCCCATTGTATCAGTTACCGGAAGGGTCATCGCCTGCAATTCCTGAAAATCCCGTGAGGGTGGTAGGTTCATGGCATTATTAAGTCCCGATTGTACCTGATACAAACCAATGGGAATGGTGCGGGTAAATTGGGGAACGCCATTGACCACAATCACCAATTCGGTGCTATCAAATTCGATGTCAGCTAAAATCGCCGCCTCGTTAGAAGAAAAGTGTTCTAACTGACTTTTCATAGTCCGAATTAGGGCAAAGTTACTGATTTCTAAAACCTCTATTTGTAAGCCAGCTTGTTCAAAGGTTTCTATGTAAGTGTTGGTAACTTCTTTGCGGGTAGCGACTAACAAAACCTGTACTTTTTCGATGCCATCTTCATCAACAAATGTTCCCAGTTTCTGATAGTCTACGTCGGCTTCTTCCCTGGGAAAAGGCAGATATAAACCCGCTTCGGCGTTCATATATTCTTTAAGTTCCTCCTCATTTAACTCCGCCGGAACCGGGATTAAACGAGTGACTGCTTCCCTTCCGGGAATAGCGGTGGCGATGTTTTTGGTTTTGATATTATTGTCCGCCAATGTCGATTCGATTAACTCCGCCATGGTAGGAGTATCAACTATTTGACCATCCTGCACCACATTTTCGGGAACCTCCGCAGTGGCTAAGGTTAACAACTTGAACTTATCGCCTTTTTTGCGAATTTCGACAATATTAATTCGCTCGGCGGCTAGTTCAATACCCATTCCCGGCTTACGACTGGAAAAAATACCTTTGAGGAAACCAACCATAGATTTTTTTTGGATGAGTTAAGGGAGGACTTAGGTTAACCATAGCATTTTTCCGCCCAGAATGTGTTACCATCACCACGGTAATTAAGGGCTTCCCCGGTCCTCTAGGGAGGAGGACTTTTAGGTATTACCAAGGGGGGGCTGTTTTCCTAGTTACTGAAGGCGGGATGATTGAACAGAGCCTCAATGACTCTTCTACCGCGTAATTGATTGGAAAGGGGTAGGTGTCCCCTGGGGGCGCTTAGTTCCCAAGTGAAGCCTTGGGGATAGCGGGTCCAAGTGCGATCGCTTCTCCAGCCAATTTTCTGCCACAATTTATCCCAATTTTTGCCGACACCTAACCAAACTTCCCGCTGGACGGTATAGCCAAATTTGCCTTGGGAATGGACTCGCCACAGGGTGTCAATGGTTTGTAAGTCGGCGACGGGAAAGCGATCGACTTCGGAAAAATATAGCCAGTTTCGTTTAACTGCTGCGTCGCTGGCTAACTCACACAGGTTTCTCAGGGTCAGCAGGTCGGCGGCTTGGAAGTTTTGCTGTAGCAATTCCTGTTGGAGGGGAAAATAATCAGCCCCTACCTCTGAGTTTAGCGGAACTACTCCGGTCGGAAAATGGGTTTCCAAAAACTCTTGGGTTTTGGGGAGGTTGGCTAGATACAGGACTCTATAGGCTTCACCACTGACAGGGGTGGGAGTTTGGGTCTGCTGGGACATTAAAAATTCTATCAGTACATCTAAACCAAGTTCCCCCTGGGTCGCTAATGAGGCGATCGCCTTTAACTGCTGGGTCTGGCTGTCGCTGTTTAGTTGTGAGCGCAGTTGGTTTAACTCTATTGATAGGTCTTGGTCGGAGGAGGCGATCAAATCAGTCATTGAATTTCTCCGGTAGCTTGGAAACCGCCTAGGGTTAACTGGCGGCGGAAAAGTAACTGGGCTGGTTTGGCCCAATAATATAAAAAGGTGATTAATCCACCATTGTACAGGTGCATTGGATTCAGTTAAACGCGCTACGGACAATCGGGATATTTAATTACCCCTCCGACTTGACTCTGGCTGCTACGGTTTTGCTTAATTGTGGCATCGCCCCTGTCCCCCGGATATGGTTGGCGAGGTCATTCTCATAATTATTTCCGTTTTTTGGGGCGATCGTGCCTACTTAATCGATGGATTCGTTGCAGGGTAATGGTTTCGGCTTGTGTAAAGTTATATTACAGATTCTCATAACCTCGCGCGACTTCTAATCCTGCCCTAGTTAAAGCAAACTTTAGCCACGCGAAGAAAAGTTTTTGTTTCGGGGGGTTGACAGTCTGGCACTATGGCTGATAATATAAATCCAGCGAAAACAAACGAATTTGCTCCCCGAAAAAAGGGCTGTAAAGTTTTGTTAAGCACCTTCTACGTGCTCTCGCGCGATCGCACCTTGAAAACCGCATACCGTAAGGTTTCCAAAGGTATAGGGTCCAACCCTACCAATTCCCCCGTCAGGGGACGGAAACGCTGACGCCATCCACCAAGTTTTGTTGCCCACCATAATGGGGGTCCAACCCTACCAATTCCCCCGTCAGGGGACGGAAACTGCTGGTTCAGCAGCGGTCTATTTTCGGCTGATTCAAGTCCAACCCTACCAATTCCCCGTCAGGGGACGGAAACTTGCAGGGCCCCCCTGCGGTTTTAAAGTAGGGGACCTCTTTCGTCCAACCCTACCAATTCCCCGTCAGGGGACGGAAACATTCCTAGCAACTGAACCTGAGATGTCTCTTAAAAAGTTTGTCCAACCCTACCAATTCCCCGTCAGGGGACGGAAACAGTTTTAAAAGCGACTTCTAATAAAGTCGACTTCTAATGAGGTCCAACCCTACCAATTCCCCGTCAGGGGACGGAAACTCCATCCAGATGTCCCGGACCTTTTCAGGCAACCCGAGTCCGATGTCCAACCCTACCAATTCCCCGTCAGGGGACGGAAACCAGATACTTCCATTGCACATACGATTCTATCTATAGAAGTCCAACCCTACCAATTCCCCGTCAGGGGACGGAAACTAAATTAATCCGGATCTTGTTGCCATTATTCTTTTTTAAAACTCGACAGTAGTCCAACCCTACCAATTCCCCGTCAGGGGACGGAAACCACCCATTTAATAAGGACAGAGCCTCCTCACTGAAGAAGACTCCTTGTCCAACCCTACCAATTCCCCGTCAGGGGACGGAAACTGTTCCCTTCCGGGGAATTCCCCCGGTGATGCTTCTTACTTGGTCAATGTCCAACCCTACCAATTCCCCGTCAGGGGACGGAAACGCAGAATGGAGGGGTAGTCTAGCCGGGAGACCCTTCTCCACAGTCCAACCCTACCAATTCCCCGTCAGGGGACGGAAACCCCGCTCGCATAAATATGTACAACAGATCCTTTATGCGATAATAATTTGTCCAACCCTACCAATTCCCCGTCAGGGGACGGAAACGGGACTCCCCGGAGTTAGCCGGTTTGACGAAAGATCCGACGATGGACCTGTCCAACCCTACCAATTCCCCGTCAGGGGACGGAAACTGTCCCACTGCTGTCGTATGTTGATAAACAACACTTTTTCGCTTGGTCCAACCCTACCAATTCCCCGTCAGGGGACGGAAACGTTGGCTTTCTTTATGGCTAAGCCATTTACCATCTTTTTTCTGTCCAACCCTACCAATTCCCCGTCAGGGGACGGAAACTCTATCTTCTCTTTCTATTTCCTTCCTCATCTCCCAGGTCCAACCCTACCAATTCCCCGTCAGGGGACGGAAACAATGGAACTAAAACAAATTGAACTATAAAAGCTAGGAGATGTCCAACCCTACCAATTCCCCGTCAGGGGACGGAAACAATGAAGAATTTGGAGAAGTAGGAGTCATAGTTGTAATATACGTCCAACCCTACCAATTCCCCGTCAGGGGACGGAAACAATGTAGGCGTCTTGTATAGTCAGGAGGCTTTCTTTATGGGTCCAACCCTACCAATTCCCCGTCAGGGGACGGAAACCTCACCGCATTCCGCCAACGGTCTACGACCGAATTGGTTTTGGTCCAACCCTACCAATTCCCCGTCAGGGGACGGAAACCTCCAGGTCGTAAACTAAATCAACATACCCAGACTCCTGTCTGGGTGTCCAACCCTACCAATTCCCCGTCAGGGGACGGAAACTTTCTTGTCCAATTGCTTTTTCGTCTTTCCACAACTCATAAGCGTCCAACCCTACCAATTCCCCGTCAGGGGACGGAAACCCAAAATGCCCAGGGCAGTAATCACCAAGCACCTCGTGTAAAGTCCAACCCTACCAATTCCCCGTCAGGGGACGGAAACCCCCAAACAAAAAATGTCCAATCATTAAAAGCCAGAGAGGGTCCAACCCTACCAATTCCCCGTCAGGGGACGGAAACTTTAAGTAGCATCAATATCCAGGAACAAGAACAGTCCAACCCTACCAATTCCCCGTCAGGGGACGGAAACTGGAGAGATGACTGAGGGCGATGAAGATGAACATTATAAGTCCAACCCTACCAATTCCCCGTCAGGGGACGGAAACAATACAATAGTCGCTCGTGGGCTAATCCATCCCAAACTAGTCCAACCCTACCAATTCCCCGTCAGGGGACGGAAACTTAGGGAGATAAGACTCAGGTTTGTAGAGAATAGGATACCGAGTCCAACCCTACCAATTCCCCGTCAGGGGACGGAAACCTGGAAAGTTAAAGCCGGTTAGAAACATATCTTCATAGATATGTTCCCGTCCAACCCTACCAATTCCCCGTCAGGGGACGGAAACTTGCCCTACTGCTGCAAGATGCGGTCACCGGCCGGATTGACAAAGTCCAACCCTACCAATTCCCCGTCAGGGGACGGAAACATTATTTCCTGGCTCGCAACAAGCCAGTCCCCATCTCTCCCCGTCCAACCCTACCAATTCCCCGTCAGGGGACGGAAACCCGAACAAGAGTAACCGTTCGGGAACCTTCATAATACATCCTGTCCAACCCTACCAATTCCCCGTCAGGGGACGGAAACTTCTCCGCCTTGTAGGCTTCGATCTGGGAGACTAAATCCCAGTCTTCACACTCGTCCAACCCTACCAATTCCCCGTCAGGGGACGGAAACAGAAGAATGGGGAAAATACCCCCTAATGGAAATGATAAACGCTCTTCGAGGTCCAACCCTACCAATTCCCCGTCAGGGGACGGAAACCTTAAAGAATCCCATCGCGAACGCTGGTTTTCCCACCATATGTGGTCCAACCCTACCAATTCCCCGTCAGGGGACGGAAACCGGGCTAAATTTTCTAGCCAAGAAATTAACCTTTTCTCGCTCGGTCCAACCCTACCAATTCCCCGTCAGGGGACGGAAACGCGCATTTCTTTGCCGTAGAACTACTGCAGGTTTCGGGGGTGTCCAACCCTACCAATTCCCCGTCAGGGGACGGAAACGACCAGAGAGTGGCGTTTGCTTTGACTTCGTAATATTTACAGCGTCCAACCCTACCAATTCCCGGTCAGGGGAGGGAAACCGACTAATAGCCCCGACATTAGTGATGAATGACTGCAGCCGTGTGCAACCCTACAAATTCCCCATGAGGGGAGGGAAACGCCCGGTGGTGTGTGGATGTTGTGAGGGTTGAGGTCGTGTCATGGCCGGGTAATTTCGCAGTTGGGGAGGGGGGAAAAAGACGAGTCTGGGGGATAAAACTTGTTGGGGGTGTAGAAGGGTTAGGGTTGGGTTGAGGCGTGCAAAATCCGATTAATAATGCCACTGGTAGAAGTAGGCATTTCCACGGCAATGAGGACGATTTTACCGTTATAGGCTTGAACCGTGGGGGCCTCCGGTAGGGTGTCAATCGTGTAATCACCACCCTTAACATATATATCAGGTTGTAGCTGTTCAATAATCGCCGTAGCAGTGCTTTCTGGAAAAATGACCACTGCATCTACCGGTTTTAACTGGCTGAGAACTTCGGCTCGCTGTAATTCTGGTATAATAGGACGGGGAGGATATCCGGCCGAGTGGGGTTTAATCAGGCGAACAGAGCGATCGCTATTGAGACCCACTACCAGCGCGCGCCCCAAACTTTTGGCTTGGGTCAGGTAGCGAATATGCCCAACATGAATCAAGTCAAAACAGCCATTGCTAAAAACTAGAGGTCGCCATTGTTTAGGGTTATAGGCGATCGCCTCCCGTAGTTGTTCCACAGAATAAAGGCCCTCAATCATGATTATCTCTCCTTTCTTTGATATCATTGACCACTACTCAGCCGCGGCTAATTATTAAACAATTCCCACATCTTGGCAAATCTGACAGTAGTTATATACTAGCCAAAACTGTTATCTTGGCTGTAGACCAACCTAGAGTATCCTTAACCGTCCTATGACATCAACAGCAAACCGTCAATTTTCCTTTCAAGCCTCTTCTAGCATCAAATTAGTTGGGCTAATCCTGATTCTGTCAGCCTTGGTCGATTATTTGGTTCTATTATTTCCCCCCAATTTAACCGATAGGGGTTGGTTAATTCAAACCGCTAGTAGCTTAGTTGACCGAGGCGTAGTTCCCCTGGTAGGAATGGCTCTGGTTTTAATGGGGTATTGGATGGATAGCGTCCTCGGAAATACTCCTAAGTCTGGTAAAAATATCTCCGACCTAAGATTGTGGGTTGGTATCCTCGCCAGCTTATTGGGGTTGCTGTACCTGCTGATTTTTCCCATGCACCTAAATAATACCCGGTTAGCGCGCCGAGATGCTTTATCCGAGATTGGTCAGCAAGCCGCGCAAGCCGAAACTCAACTGGAAAGCCAGTTAGGAAGTCCCCAATTTCAACAGGAGATTGAACAGCGAAAAGTTGAACTCCGAGCGCAGTTGACTGGCTTAATACAAAACGAGGAACAATTAAATCAGGTGATTGCGGAAGGAAACCTTCCCCCGCAAATTCAACAAGTCCTGGAAGAATCTAGAACTAATCCAGCCGTCCTTGATGAGTTCTTGGAACAGCAAGCCGACTCCCTCCCCATTCAATTACTTACCCAAATTCGCGAACGCCAACAACAACTAGAAGATGAAACTAAAACGCGATCGCTCAAATCTAGTCTCCAAACTGGGATAAGTAGTTTGCTATTGGCGATCGGTTATATCGTCTTGGGTTGGACGAGTTTAAAAGGCTTAGGCCTCCTGAATAAAGGTCGTCGTAAACCCTCTTCTAACCCCGGATAAAACCCCCCCCCTAGGAATTACTGGCTCCACCCCTGTAAATTAAACCTCAATCAAGGGTTATGTTGCACCAAGATGGAGCCTATTTTTGTACTCTCAATTATCTGGTTTTATGGTTCATAAAATATGACAACCTTTCCCCAATCTATATTATTCACCACCTCACGATAATGTTATCAATTTATATCCTGACTTGTAATGATGAAGTTGATATAGCCGCCTGCATTGAGTCAGCCAGTCAATGTGATGATATAATTGTGGTCGATTCCTTTAGTAGCGATCGCACCGTAGAAATTGCTCAAAAGTACCCCGTCCGTGTACTGCAACATAAGTTTGAAAGCCACGGTCGCCAACGGACTTGGATGCTGCGAGAAGTAACCACTAAATATCAGTGGGTGTATATTCTCGAATCTGATGAACGCATGACCCCGGAACTATTCGCCGAGTGTCAAAAACAAACCCAAAACACTGACGGCTATATCGGTTATTATGCAGCCGAAAGGGTCATGTTTATGGGTCGCTGGATTCGCCGCAGTACCCAATACCCCCGTTATCAGATGCGTCTATTTGATAAGCAGCGGGTCTGGTTTACCGATTATGGTCACACCGAGAGAGAAGTCTGTGACGGTCTTACCAGTTTCCTCCAAGAAACCTATCCCCACTATACCAACAGTAAAGGCATGGCGCGATGGATAGAAAAGCACAACCGTTATTCTACAGATGAAGCCCACGAAACAGTCAAACAATTGCGATCGGGTACGGTAAACTGGAATCACCTATTTTTCGGCAAAACAGAGGTGGAAAGGCGACACGCCTTAAAGGATTTATCTCTGCGTCTACCATTTCGACCCCTAATCCGCTTCGTCTATATGTATTTTATCCTGGGAGGGTTCCTCGACGGTCAACCTGGACTCGCCTGGTGTACTCTACAAGCCTTTTATGAATATCTGATTCTCCTGAAAGTCTGGGAAATCGAAAATATGCCTATTGGCGACCCACAACCTCACCCACAATTGACCATGGACAATGAAACTTCCTCAGTTTCTGGGAAAGGTTTGGGGTGAGGAAGTCTATCTGTAGCCGACTCCCGATAACCCTTCCCCACAAAGTTCAGCGTCAGCGTCAAGACTGGGCTATCATATTCAGACAAGCCCGATTGTTAATTTATTTTTAGCATCAGTATTTTCAACTATGCATCTAAGTGAACTGACCCATCCCAATCAACTCCACGGTTTGTCTATCCATGAACTGGAAGCAGTGGCTCAACAAATCCGTGAAAAGCACCTGGAAACAGTAGCAGCTACTGGCGGTCATTTGGGACCGGGTTTGGGAGTGGTCGAGTTAACCCTAGGACTTTACCAAACCCTAGACCTAGACCGAGATAAAGTCATTTGGGATGTCGGACACCAAGCCTATCCCCACAAAATGATTACTGGACGCTATAACAATTTTAATACCCTACGCCAGAAAGATGGGGTAGCAGGCTACCTGAAACGGTGCGAGAGTCGTTTTGACCATTTTGGAGCCGGACACGCCTCGACAAGCATATCAGCCGCCCTGGGGATGGCTTTGGCTAGGGATATGCAGGGGGATAATTATAAAGTAGTGGCAATTATTGGCGATGGCGCGATGACTGGGGGGATGGCTTTGGAAGCTATTAACCATGCGGGTCATCTACCTAACACTAACTTGATGGTGGTTCTCAATGATAACGAAATGTCGATTTCCCCCAATGTCGGCGCGATTCCTCGTTATTTGAATAAAATGCGTCTGAGCCCCCCCGTGCAATTTTTGAAAGATAATCTGCGGGAACAGTTTAAACAAATTCCCTTTGTGGGTGAGAATTTTACCCCGGAGATGGAACGCCTCAAAGAAGGGATGAAACGGTTGGCTGTACCTAAATTGGGTGCTATTATTGAGGAGCTGGGCTTCACCTATATCGGACCGGTGGATGGTCACAACTTGGAAGATTTGATCGAAACCTTCCAACAAGCTCATGAAATTAAAGGCCCGGTTATGGTTCATGTCTCCACCGTCAAAGGTAAGGGTTATGCGATCGCAGAAAAAGACCAAGTAGGCTATCACGCTCAATCACCCTTTAACCTGGCTACCGGGAAGGCTATTCCCTCCAACAAACCCAAGCCTCCCAGCTATTCCAAAGTGTTTGCAGATACCTTAGTCAAGCTGGCTGAAGATAATTCCCAAATTTTGGGTATCACCGCCGCTATGGCAACAGGTACAGGGTTGGATAAACTACAAGCTAAACTCCCCGAACAGTATATCGATGTCGGTATCGCTGAACAACACGCGGTTACTCTGGCGGCGGGTTTAGCCTGTGAGGGAATGCGTCCGGTAGTGGCGATTTACTCGACCTTCCTACAACGAGCCTATGATCAGATTATCCATGATGTCTGTATCCAAAACTTGCCCGTTTTCTTCTGTTTGGACCGCGCCGGAATTGTAGGGGTAGATGGTCCCACTCACCAGGGAATGTATGATATCGCCTATCTCCGCTGTCTCCCCAATATGACCATTATGGCTCCTAAAGATGAAGCCGAATTGCAGCAAATGCTGGTGACTGGTATTAATCATACTTCAGGACCGATCGCTATGCGCTACCCCCGTGGTTCCGGTAATGGGGTTCCACTTATGGAAGAAGGCTGGGAACCTATTGCGATCGGTAAAGGTGAAATTCTCCGCCAGGGCGATGATCTCCTATTACTCGGCTATGGTACAATGGTTAACACCGCTATGCAGGTGGCTGAGATTCTCGGTGAACACGGCATTGATGCCACTGTGGTTAATGCCAGATTTGTCAAACCCCTAGACACAGAGCTGATTGTACCCTTAGCCCAAAAAATCGGTAAAGTCGTCACCCTGGAAGAAGGCTGCATAATGGGTGGATTTGGTTCCGCAGTAGCAGAAGCACTACTGGATCACGATGTCTTAGTACCTGTTAAGCGGTTCGGCATTCCTGACCAATTGGTGGATCATGCTACACCGGATCAATCCAAAGTTGATCTGGGTCTGACAAGTTCCCAAATTGCTGAAAAAATCCGGGAATTGTTCTTGACCAAAGAACCCTCAACAGTCAACATTCCCAAATAACAAATATAGTCTCTATGGTGCGTCAGCAGGGAATTATCCCCAGGGATTTATATAGCCTGATTATGACGCACCCGACCGGAGGCGATCAGTAGGGTGCGTCAAACTCCGAGAATTAAAATCAACACCGGAGCATTAATTTATGACGCACCATACCCGATAATTCAAAAGGTAGCACCAAACTATCCCCTGGGATTTATATAGCCTCTATGGTGCGTCAGCAGGGAATTATCCCCAGGCATTTATATAGCCGGGTTATGACGCACCCGACCGGAGGCGATCAGTAGGGTGCGTCAAACTCCGAGAATTA
>NZ_JARPLU010000109.1:16941-17350 GCF_032349615.1 Limnospira sp. PMC 1279.21
GGGAATTATCCCCAGGCATTTATATAGCCGGGTTATGACGCACCCGACCGGAGGCTACGGGAGGCGATCGCACTCTTTGGCGAAAATTATTCGATTGGGATTGAAATAGCAGGGGTATGGTGCGATCGCATAATTATGATCGATATTGAGTAGGTTTGACGCACCCTACCTTACCCTAGTTTGAACCCAGAGCCAGAATTTAATCCAAGATTTGCTTTACATCTTAGGACAATAAGGTACAATAACCCCAAAGATTCGCAACTCAATAATGAGTATACGGTCAAACCCCAGACCATGCCAAATTTCCTTGACGACATACTCATCAAGTCGGATTCTTCATGGTAAAATCAAACCATGGTGCGAGACGTTTAGGAGTCAAATAAGGCTGCAATGCCCGAAATAGCCTCCA
>NZ_JARPLU010000011.1:0-2617 GCF_032349615.1 Limnospira sp. PMC 1279.21
TTAAGTGGTCTCGGTGAGCCAAGAATCCCCGTCTCTTCAGAGCGGGGAGTGTCAATGCTGATACACCCTCACCGGATCTAGGAAATTCCGACTCCCAACTTTTGCTAAAATGCTCACCAATGCCCCATTCATGGTTTGGGAGTGGCAATTTTCACGAATGCCTGATTATCAAACTTAGGAAAGCCAAGCCTCATTTTTGAATGTAATTTCAATATTTTCCTATGGCAAGTCTGACTGATTATTGGGAGGCGATCGCCCCTTCTATTTCCCCGGATTTAATTTCGCCAGAATCCCTGAGCCGTTTGGCGGCGGTGGGGCGACATTTCCCTAGTGCGATCGCCTCTTTGGTGGGGTTTGAATGTCGCCTAGCAGACCCTAAACCCCAAGCTGATATGTTTTTGCGGGTGGTTCCAGAAACCGGAGGTCGCGACATCCTCGCTGGTAGCGAAGCCGTGGAAACGCTTCCGAAATTATATCATTTGTTGGCGGGTTATGACACAATTCCCTCGCTGTCTTCTCGGTTAATTGACCATCCAGTATGGCGAAAAATTAGCCGATTTTGCCAGGAATGGTCTAACCCTGATACATCCTTTTATCGGACTGTTAATGATTTATGGTTAGAATTTGATTTAACGGGGGATTTAACGGGGGATTTAACTACGGATACAGCAATTCCGGTTCCCAGTGTATTTTGGGGTTCGGAACAGGTGGCGGATTTAGAAAATCATCTCAATTGGTGGCTAGACAGTCGGTTAACTTCTGCACAAAGACAAATTATTCATCAGACTTTCCAGGCTTTACCTCCAACGGCAAAATTATTTCAAAGTGGGGTTTTATTAAGTCGAAATTCCCAGGCTATAAGATTTTATATAGCTGATATTTATCCTACACAAATATATCCGTATCTTGACAAACTTGGATGGTTAGGCGATCGCTATAGTATCGGAGCCATTTTATCTATGCTATCTTTGGGAATAAATAAAACTAATTTACAGCTAGAAATAGATGGGAATAGTCTCAGTCATCAAATAGCGGTGGAATGCTATTTAGAAAACCGAAAAGCCTGGCAAACATTTCTCGATGGTTTAGTGAAAACAGGATTTTGTCTACCTGAAAAACGAGACGCAATCCTGAGTTTTGGTGGCTTGACCCATGAGAGAGATTCCCCGGAAAAGTGGCCGGAAACTTTACGGCGGCGATCTCAACTTCTGGGTAGGGATTGGGAAAGTGTCTTATTTCGGAGATTAGCTTATGTAAAACTAACTTATCGCCCCGGAATACCTTTAGAATTTAAGGCGTATTTAGGGGTTCAACCTGGCTGGATAAATACCAAATCTTGGGGAGTAAAATTATAAATATGCGAGCATTTATAGAAGCGATCGCCAATCATCCAGAATGGCAGGAAAAAATCATGGCGGCTGACCACATTCAAGACTTGCTCAAAATTGCCACATCCGCTGGATATAATATCACCATCAAAGAATTAGAAGCTACCCTAACTCAAGATTTTGGTGAACTGGTCCTTGAGTTAGACAATAGCCCTGGGATTTCTTCTGGTTACGCCCGCATTTTGCTAACTCAACTGATAGAATCGATCTGTTTTTGTAGTTAAAATACCCATTGACCATCAACTTTGGGTAATATATCAATGCTAATTTTCCGTAAAAATTGTGAATTTTAGTTAACATTTATGCAGCCTATATCTGGAAAACCTTATAATGATTAGGGCTAAAAGCCATGATATCGTCGATTGTGTCTTGAAGTGGCAAACCCCTAAAGGGTTGACTAATCAGGGTTAAGGGGGTAAAAATGTCGAAAATTAGAACCAAAGCGCCACAACTATCACCCACAACCAACCGAGTCCAGACCAAGAAGACTTTACCGCGTGGGCGATCATCATTTACCTCTGAAACTGAAACCGCCACCAGCGAAACCTTGACCGAAGGGCGATCGCCGTTTTTTTCTCCCCCAACGCCACCAGAAATTCAACCCCAATCTTATCCGGTTTCTGGCTACCAATTTAACCGGGTTTCGATCCTGGAGTACACGCCAGCCAAACTGCAACCCAAACGGCTGATAACTCCCCCAGAAGAGGAAGACAGGGAAGCAGAAACCGATATCGGTGGAGAAGAGATAGCGGAAATGGACGAACTCGCGCCGCCGTCCGCCCCCCCACCGGAGGAAAACCCACCCAAACCGCCGGACACGCAACTACAACGTCAGCCAAAAGGAGGCGGTTCTTTTGTGGCTTCTTCTCAGATCGCCAATCGGATTATACGCCGCAAAGGTCGCGGCATTCCACTTCCAGACCCGGCCCGCGAGTTTATGGAGTCTCGGTTTGAAAATGATTTCAGTGGGGTTCGTCTTCACACGGATAGCGAGGCGGTTCAACTAAGTCATAATTTGAGGGCGAAAGCATTTACTCACGAAAATGATATCTATTTTAACGCGGGACAATATAACCCGAATTCGGTGGGAGGAAGGCGGTTATTAGCCCATGAATTAACCCATACAATTCAGCAAACAGGGGCGAGAGTTCAACGGAAATATAAAGGCGATCGCCCTCGAAAAATTAACCGAATGCAACGGAAGGCGATCGGCAGAGTTCAGCGTTCGG
>NZ_JARPLU010000011.1:2627-26812 GCF_032349615.1 Limnospira sp. PMC 1279.21
ATGAAGAGAATGTTAGTATTAATTTAAAACCGCTATCGTCGACAATATCCTCTCTAGGTAGTTCTCCAATTCAGCGTTCGGATGAAGAGAATGTTAGTATTAATTTAAAACCGCTATCGTCGACAATATCCTCTCTGGGTAGTTCTCCAATTCAGCGTTCGGATGAAGAGAATGTTAGTATTAATTTAAAAGCCTTTTCTGCCAATTCTGGGGGGTTATCTTTTCAACCTCAACTGATAGTTGGCGCTCCTGGAGACAAATACGAACGAGAAGCAGATCACATGGCTGATCTGGTAATGTCGATGAATTTACCTGCTATATCCCCACCGATTCAACGGGAGGAAGAGGAGACAAAATCGGTAGTTTCTCCGACTATTCAACGCATCAATAGCCACCGTCCCCGTCGGCGTGCGGCTGTTCCCTATAGCCTTCTTCATTCTACGGAAGAAAGTGAGGATGAACAAAATGTTAATATTACGCTAAAATCTAAAAAGACTAAAAATAATCGTCGATTCAAACCGAAGAACAAACGCGGTGTGCCGGGTGCATTTGCAGCGAGTCAAGATATTGAAAATAAGCTAAAATCCAAAAAAGGAAGCGGCAATCCTCTACCAGAGGAAACGCAAGAGTTTATGGAATCGCGGTTTGGTCAGGATTTCTCAGAAGTGCGAATTCATACTGATGGGGAAGCGGCCGAGATGAATCAAAACCTGGAAGCTAAAGCATTTACTCACGGTCAAGATATTTATTTCAATACAGGGGAGTATCAGCCGGACTCGGAGAGTGGGAAAAAATTATTAGCCCATGAACTGACTCATACTATACAACAAACTAAGCCGAAAGCGAAGTCTAAATCGAGGCAAGAACTTCGGGAAAAAACACCAAAACTTCAGCGGAAACCCGATTTTTTTGGGATGGGTGTAAAATCCAAGCTGGAGCAAAAAATCAAGAAAGAACGAGAAGAAGAACAAAAAAAATACGAAGCGGAGAAAGAGAAAGAGAAAGCAGAAAAAAGTGAGGATGTAGAGGCAGAAAATGCCGACAAAAAACCGGAAGAAAATCAAGAGCAAAACCAGAGCAAAAAACCTCTTAAAAAAATTAATAAAAAGCCTAAAAATTCATCTCGAAATAATAATTATTCACCAGATGAAGATGTGAATAATCAGACGATAGTTCAACAGAAGAAAAAAGAAAATTCCCCAGAAAAAAATGAGGGTAAAGACGAGAATCAAGATGAAAGTAAAGATGAAGGTAAAAATGAGGAGAAAGATGAGAGTCAAGATGAGGAGCAAGATGATAAAGGCAAAAAGGAAAAGGAGAAATTAGAAAAAGACAAAAAAGGTGTCAGTGACAAATGGGCAAAGGAAATAGACAGTAAGAAAAAAGAGGGCGGAGATTTTTCGGAAGCTCACAAGACCCAGCAAAACACGGAAAAACAAGCAGATAAAACCAAACAACTGCTGGACGCTGAGGATGAAGAAGCAGCGAAAAGTCAAGGAGAAAATTTAGAAAAAGAGTCGGATAAAACGACTGAATCAGAACAGCAAAAAGCGGGTCAAGAAGAAAATAAAGAAGAAGCGACTCAAAATAAAGATTTAGAAGAGGCGAAAAAAATCAAAGCACAAGGGGATGCTGAAGCTGCTCAAGCGGAGGGAGAAGCGGAAGAGAAAGCTGAGGGAGAAGCGGAAAAACAACAGAAAGAAAATAGTCCGGAAGATGGCTTTTTAGAAACGTTGGGAACTCAGGAAGGATTACGGGATCCTGGTGTTGTGAAAGCGCCAGATTTGAGTGGTAAACCTGCGCCGCGATCGCCTAATGCTGATCCGGCATTTCAAGCGGCAGTGACACAAACGGAACATCTAGCAGCGGAACAGAGTCGCCACAAACCAGCCCAGGATAAAGCGAGAGAGGCACAAGATGCCTCGGTAGATACTGAGCAGCAAATGCGAGAAGCCGAAGCCTCGCAGTCGGAAGAGGCTTCCCATAAAGAAGTACAAGCGTTTAATAAAGAAGAATTTATCAGTAATCTTCTGGCTATTTTAGAGCAAAATAAGCCGGAAAGCCAGAAAGATGTGGAAGGGGGAAAAGGTGCATCTGAAGCTACGGAAGATATCCTAGAAGAGATTGAACACAGTAAGGACGACTCAGGGGGTGAACTGGAAGAGTCAGCGACACGGGAGCCAGCACCGGAACTGGAGGAACCTAAGATTTCAATTCCCACGCCAGATCCAATGGAAGAAACCGGAGAAGCGCCGATTCCAGAAGCGATAGATGCGGAGGCGACTGTTCCGAAATCTCAGTCAGAAGAAGATGTTGAAAAGCCTTTGGAGGAAACTCAGCAGGCGTTAAGTGAATTAATTCCCGAGAAGCTACAGAAGAAGTTAATTGTTGGCGCAGCGGGTGATCAATACGAACAGGAAGCCGATCGCATGGCGGAAGTGGTGATGAAGATGCCAGAGGGGGCAACTGAATCGCCAGAAGAGGAGGAGATAGAAGGGGAAACTGAGGGGGTTCCGGTGAATACGGGGATGGTGCAATCCCCACGGATAATTCAACGGAAAGAAGAAGGATTTACGGCGGAAAAACCGACTCAAGAAGGGCAGGTACTTCTTGATAAAAATCGGGTGGAATTGTATGAATCGGAATCGGGAATAAATGTTTCGGGTGCGGTGGAAAAAGCCGAAGAAAATGTTGAGGAAACGGGGAAAAAATTTAGAGAAAAAGAAGAGGGGATTCAGGAAGAAACTCTTGATGTGCAGGCGGGGTCGGTTCTTGACTCTCAAGAACAAATGTTTGATAGCCGATCGCAGGAATTTATTAATGTCGCTAATACCCAAGCTGAATCCCAACATAAGGACGAAAAGGAACGGGCGAGAGTTACCCAAGAAATTCAGGCAATTTACGACACAACTCAAGTGAATGTTAATGGCATTCTGGAACGGATGGATGCTAGGGTTAATGCTGAATTTGAAGCCACCAATAAGAAAGCTAGGGCAGCATTTGAAGCGAAACAACAAGAATTATTTGCCCAGTGGAAACATGATTATTATTATAAGAGAAACCCGCTGTGGTTACCTTGGATAGAGATTAAAACGGGTTGGGCTTATGTGAGAGTTCGCTTTTATCTGAAAAGATTTTTTAATAGCCCGCTGTGGGCGATCAATAAAATTTTTACGGGACTCCCGGGCGAAGTGAATAATATTTATGCAGTGGCTCGGGAAGTATTTATTGAGGAACAGAAAGCGGGGATATATCGGATTGCGGATATTGTTGAAGAAGAATTGACGAATGCGAAAAATGCGGTGCAAGAAGGACGCGATCGCGTCAATGATTATGTGGCTAATTTGCCGGACAGTTTGAAAGCAGTTGGCACGGAAGCGGCGGAGAATGTGCAGGCACAATTTGATAGTTTGGAAAGCAGTATTAGTGATCGACAAAATCAACTGGTTGATGATTTAACTAAGAAATATGAAGCGAGTATTCAGGAAATTGATAAACGTATTAAAGAGTTAAAAGACAAAAATAAAAGTTTGATTTCTAAAGCCCTAGCTTTTATTGTGAAGCTGGCGGCGTGGATTCTGCGGCAGGTTTTGCGAATTGTGGAGCCAGTCATTAAGATGATTCCGGGGGTGGGAAATCGAGCGGGGGATTTTTTGGATGCGCTGGTTGACGACCCCAGTGGCATTATGGATGCTTTATTTAGTGGGGTGGGTGATGGATTTAAAAACTTTGGTAAAAATATTGTAACTCACCTGAAAAATGCTTTCTTTGATTGGCTATTGGGAATGGATATGCCGATCAAGTTTCCCGATAAGTTTGATTTGCGGGGAATTCTGGATATTATCCTGCAAGTTTTGGGCTTGAGTAAAGATTATATTTTGGAACTGGCATCTGGGGAGTTACCAGATTGGGCGAGCGATATTTTAACGACTCTGATTGAAAAGGGTCCGGGGGCGTTAAAAGAGTATTTGGCATCGATACCGGAGGATTTACCGCCTTTGGCGTTGAGCTTTTTTAAGGCGATCGTGGAGTTCCCCAGTAAAGGGGTGATGGTGTTGTGGGACTTCATTAAATCCGGTTTATCCACGATGAAAGAGCTGTTTATGAATGGCATCATGTTTCAGGTGGTGATTCCTCAAATTGTGATAGCGGGGATTCAATGGGTTTTGAGTTTGACTAACCCTGCTTCTGGAGTGATTAAAATTGCTAAAGCCATTGTTAATCTGCTGATATTTTTTATAAATAATATGCAGATGATCAGGAATGTCTTAGAAGCACTGGGTGAGGTGATGGATGCAATTATATCTCAAATTGTGAGCCAAATTTCTCGGGCGGTTGAAGCGGCATTGGCGGACATTCTGCCCTTGGTTTTGGGGCTGTTAGCTAGTGTTTTGGGTTTAGGAGGTATTCCTAAGAAGATCCAGAAAGTGATTACTAAATTAAAATCTCCGGTTGATAAGGTGGTCGGCGGTGTTTTTTCGTCGGTAGGCACGGTCTTGAGTCTGCTGGATCCGACATCTTTTATGATGGGTGCTTTGGAGGATAAAGTATCTAATAAGAAAAAATCAAAGAACAAAAAAAAGAAAAAATCTAATAAAAATAAGTCAAAAAAACGGAAAACTAAAAAAAGCAAAACCAAAGCCAAGAAAAAGGATAAAAATAAACGAAAAAAAAATAAGGATAAACGCCAAAAGTCCAAAGCTAAGAAAAAGGATAAGAAGAAACGGAAAAAAAATAAGGGCAAAAAGAAGAAACCTTCCCAAGTCCTGAAGAAAGTGGCGAAAAAATTAACAAGGCAAATCAAGAAAAACCCGAAAGCCCGTCGGGTTAAAAAGGTGCTGAAACAATTTAAGAAGAAATATAAACTTAAATCCCTGAAAATGACCAAGAATAAAAAGACTAAAAAAGGGAGGAAATATCTGATTGTTGGTGTTGCGAAAAATACCAATAATAAGAATGGTAAAGTTCAGAAAAAAGAGGCATCAGGAAATGTTGAAAATCAGACAATAACGCCGGGAATGGAAAGGGCTTTAGAAGAACAGCAAAACCAAGGAGAACCTCTATCCACTGGGGTTCGGGAACCGATGGAATCGGCTTTTGGGCTGAATTTGGGGCGAGTTCGCATTCACCGGGATACGGAAAGCGATCGCCTGAGTCGTTCTTTGAATGCTAAAGCGTTTACCACAGGAAGAAATATTTTCTTCCGTCAAGATACTTATGCTCCCCATAGTTATGAGGGCCAAAAACTCCTAGCCCATGAACTGACCCATGTGGTGCAACAGTCGGGAGAAAAGCCTGATATTCACCGTTTCTTTGCATCAGATACCTACAGTCGAGAAGTGATTCCGGTGGTTCAGATGAGTCCCACGAAAATTCCGACAATTCAGGCGAAGAAAGACAAGAAGAAAAAGGTCAAAATTAAATCTAAGGTGAAAAATACTAAGTTGAAAATGACTGTAATTATTACCGATAAAAAGACGAAGAAAAAGCCGAAAAAGAAAAAGGGTAAAAATATAGATAATCCCGAAGTGATGGAAGAGGTGCAATTGTCGCCGACATTGATCAGTAATGTAGTTGAGGCGATCAAGGCGATTATCAATCAGAATCCTGAAAAAACAGCGGTGAGCAATAAACTGGAAGATGTGCGAGTTAAATTTGCTCTGGAAGTGGTCAAACTTGTACGGGCTGTCACCATTGGAGATAGCTTTGCTTACATTATTAGTATTCGGGGTCAGGGTAAATATTTAGATGCCCAAAAAATGCAGGCGTTTCTGAAGCGACTGGCTCGCCAGGCGGGTACACCTCATGATATGGGTATGGAGCAAACTAGAGGCATGAAACCTAAGTTGCCAATAGACGATCGCACTATGTCTTCTAGTAGAGAAAGGGGGCGATCGCCAGTTATCCCCGCCAAGGTTGAATCGAAGGAACTCAACGGTCAACCAAAACCCAAGTTTGACATTACCACAAAGGTCAAGCCAATCAACGCCAACAGTATCGAAGTGATCGTTAGGGCTAACCCAGAGGCACAAAATGAATCACAACCAGTCAGCAAATCCCCCAATTCCTAATCTGTTACCCAGTCCCCAGCACCCAGTCCCCAGCACCCAGTCCCCAGCACCCAGTCCTCAGTCCCTAGTTTATAGTCTCCAGAGTCTTTTATGAAATTTCCCCGAAAAAATTATATTTTGGTTCAAATCAGCCCAAACCCCTATACAGCAGCAGATACAGCCATTCACAATCCAGGTGAATTGCCACGGGAGAGAAATTTTAAGGAATTTAAGGTTATGTTTCTGTTTGTTAAGCGCTATGCTATAGAACAGATGGTCTCAAAAAATCAAATTTGCTGGACAACCTCTCGGTTGTTAACCAGGGTAAATTTGGGAACATTAGGAGACCTTACCTACATGCTATGGTTCCTAGATGCCCATAAAAAGGCTTAACGCCGGACTAAAACTCATTTTAGTGATTAGAGTCAAGACATATCTGTGTTGGAGTTGGGCAGCCAAAGGAACCGGGCGAAAAACAATCATATTGGAGATTTGATGAGTCAATCCTTTGAAAGCTTAGGTATTTCCGAACAACGCGCTCGCCATTTAGAAACACTGGGTTTCACAGAACCCACCCCGGTTCAAGTCCAAGCTATACCCGAAATGCTATCCGGTCGGGATGTTGTGGGTATGGCACAGACAGGAACTGGTAAGACTGCTGCCTTTTCGCTGCCCATTCTCGAACAGATTGACGTTCATGCCGCTGGTATTCAAGCCCTGGTTTTGACTCCCACGCGGGAACTGGCGATGCAGGTCAAGGAAGCTATCCGCAATTTTAGTGATGATAATGCCCTGTATGTGCTGACAGTTTATGGCGGTCAGTCCATTGACCGACAAATTCAGCGACTGCGACGGGGAGTTCAGGTTGTAGTGGGAACCCCAGGGCGTATCCTAGACCTACTCAACCGAGGTGAACTGAAACTAGATTTACTGCGTTGGTTGGTGTTGGATGAAGCAGACGAAATGCTGAGTATGGGCTTTATCCAAGATGTAGAAAAAATCTTAGAGTCCGCCGACTCTGAACATCGTCAGACGGCTTTCTTCTCAGCAACGATGGACCCTTCCATCTCGAAGTTGGTGCGGCGACACCTCAAGTCCCCTGTGACTGTGAAGGTGGAAACTCCCAAGGCTACCCCCAAACGGATCGAACAGTCTGTTTATATGGTTCCTCGTGGATGGTCTAAAGCCCGCGCCCTGGAACCGATTTTAGAACTCGAAGATCCTGAATCGGCGATTATTTTTGTGCGAACCAAACAATCTGCGGCTGATTTGACTAATCAATTGCAGGCGGCAGGTCATAGTGTTGATGAGTATCATGGTAATCTGAATCAGTCTCAACGGGAGCGACTGTTGATGCGTCTGCGCCGCCGTCAGGTGCGTTGGATTGTGGCTACTGATATCGCAGCCCGGGGTCTGGATGTGGATCACCTTACCCATGTGATTAACTATGATCTTCCTGATCAAGTCGAGAGTTATGTTCACCGCATTGGGCGTACAGGTCGCGCCGGTCGGGAAGGAAAGGCAATTACTCTAATTCAGTCTATCGATCGCCGTAAGTTGCGAAATATTGAACGTCACCTGCGCCAAACTTTAAGCATTCAGTCAGTCCCCAAACGGGCGGAAATTGAGGCTCGTTATATTGACCGACTCAAAGACCGGGTGCGGGATGCTTTGGCTGGGGAACGTATGGCTTCATTCTTGCCTATTGTCTCTCAATTAAGCGAGGAATATGATCCCCATGCGATCGCAGCCGCAGCTTTGCAACTTGCTTATGATCAAACTCGTCCGGCTAGTATCGGAAGGGATGATTATGACGATGAAGACGATGCTGTTTCCAACAAACCTAAGCTAGTTAAACGCCGCCGCCCAGCTTCTGTTTCTAACAACAGTTAGATGGCTAATTCCCCAATCGGCTTTAATTAATGTGGAGATGCGATCGCCTGGTCGCGTCTCCCTCTATTTGGGGGGCAAATATTGAGGGTTAATTACATGAAAAAAGGTGCATTTTCTGCGGGTGAGACCTGGCGGCGCTGGGCTACTTTACTGGCTATTATCGCGGCTTTTGGGGTGAATATATGGACTAATATTGCCCCGATTAATGGTTTAACTGTCGGCGATATTTCCAATACTTTTTTTGTGAATACCAAGATAATTCCGGCTAATTATGCCTTCTCTATTTGGGGGTTAATCTACTTAGGTTTATTCGGGTTGGCTATTTATCAGCTACTCCCTAGCCAACGAGATAACCCCCGTTTAGCCCAGATGGGTTACGGTTTAGTTTCCGCAAGTATAGCACAAATTATCTGGATATTCTTGTTTTTATATGGGTTATTTCCCCAGTCAATTTTAGCCATGGTAGCGATTTTATTATCGCTGATATATTCCTATGTAAAATTAGATGTAGGTCGGCGGCGGGTTCCCAAATGGGAATCTTGGTTAATTAATATTCCGCTGAGTGTATATTTAAGTTGGATTAGTGTAGCCACGGTAGTAAATGTAGCGATCGCCTTAACTTCGATTAACTGGAATGGCTGGGGTATTCCTCCCCAAGTCTGGACGGCGATCATGATGATTGTAGCTGCGACTATTGCTATTATCATGAGGGTTCGCCACCAGGAAACCGCCTATTTATTGGTGACAATTTGGGCTTTAATAGCGATCGCGATCGCTCAAGATAATGAACCATTAATTGTAACGATCGCCTTAATGTCGTCCCTGGTGATTTGCCTATTTTCTTTAGGTTCAATCAATCATAGAAAATTGACAATAGACAATGGATAATTAAACTCCCTCCCCCTTTCCCAGAGGGAGAGAGCCGGGGGGGGGAGGGGGAGGGGGGGGGTCAAAGAACCCTAGCCCTCAACTGAGCCACAGGGAGACACATCATTTTTTTCCAGGTAGGGACATAGGCACGTTGGTTAAAGACATCATATTCGTTGCGTTCAATTTCGTCTAATATTTGTCTATAGAGCATTAAGGCCGTCCAAACTGGCCAGCGGATATCAGGATGAAGGGCGGCGATACCTTCTTCGGCGAGGGTATAGAACTTACGAGCGCGCTGTATTTGGAAGCGCATCAACTCACGCCAGCGTTCATCTACTATGCCATTAAATAAATCCGCTTCGGTATAGTTAAACAGAGCCAGGTCATCCAAAGGCAAATAAATCCTACCCCGTCGAGCATCTTCCCCCACATCTCGGAGAATATTAGTAAGCTGGTTAGCAATACCGAGAGCGATCGCCTCTTCTTTAGGATAATAAATAGACTGGTCACGATTCCAGGGAACACTGAGATCAGGTTGAGCGGTACCCATAACCGCTAAAGACATCAACCCCACCGTCCCCGCCACCCGATAGCAATACAAATTCAAGTCATCAAAGGTGTTGTAGCGATTCCGGGACAGGTCCATACGTTGACCGGCGATCATATCTCGGAAGGGTTGAATATCGAGGGAAAAGCGACCGAGGGTATCAACCAAAGCCACATCAACCGGATCAATAGGATGTCCAGCGAAAATCAATTCTAGTTGTTCTTCCCAGCGGTCGAGAGTTTCCAGAGTAGTAGAACTTGCCATCGGACCATCTACCAATTCATCGGTGCGGCGACACCAAACATAAATAGCCCAAATAGCCTGACGCTTGGCTTGTGGCATCAATTGAGTACCCAAGTAAAACGTCTTAGCATACTGTGCGGTAATTTGGCGACAGAGTTCATAGGAATCTGACCGGGTTGCCGGAGTTCTCATGCAGGGGGATTTAGAGAGTTGCAGCATTCGTTTTTTTTCAAGCCTGAGCTATCAGCCATAGGTTGTGCAGTTAGCAAAACGTCATTAGGGAAATACCCTAGAGACGTTTAAGAGATTAGGGGACTTGGCTAGTCCTCAAGTCTTGTTGAATGGCCTGTGCTGTCAGCTTACCAGAAAGCACAGCACCTTCCATACTAGCGAGATAGCGTTGCATGGTGTAATCCCCACTCAGATAAAAATTAGGGATAGGTGTTTTTTGACTTGGGCGGCAAGCCTGGCGGCCAGGAGTAGCTTTATAAACCGATCGCGGCGTTTTCACCACATGATATTTGAGCAACTTAGCAGGTGATGGGAAATGTTGAGGAAATAGCTTTTCCAGTTCAGCCATAGTAGCGGCCACAATATCCGCATCTGAGTTACCAATCCAATCAGCAGCGGGAGCCAAAACCAACTCTAACATTGAGCGATCGGGGTTAGCATATTCCTTACAGGTATTGCTCATGTCCGCATAGACACTGAGCAAAGGTGATCGGGAAAACAGTAGGTGATCAATATCAGTCAACTTGCGATCGAACCACAAATGAACATTAATCACGGGAACCCCTTCCAATCCCTGAAGTTGCTTAAAATAATCAAGCTCCTGCCAAGGTTTAGGCAACATCAACTTGAGCGGGTCAACAGGCATAGCCGAGACATAGACATCAGCGGTTAGCACTTCTTCCGGCGCACCATTTCGCCCCGGAATCAGGAACCCCTCAACACAGCCGGACTCATCCACTAAAAACTCCTGAATCGGAGCATTTAATCGCACCTGTCCGCCTCGTTCCGTAATATAGTCTACCAGAGGCTGACACAATCTTTCCGTTGGCGACCCATCAAGAAAAGCCATTTTCGAGCCATTTTTTTCTTGGAGGAAGCGGTTAAGGGCGGTTAGAATGACAGTGGAGGATATTTCTTCTGGCCCGATAAAATTGAGAGCCTTAGACATAGCAATAAACACCTCTGTTTCCACCCTTGGGGGAACATTTTGTTGTTTAAGCCATTCCGAGAAGGAATATTTATCCATCTGTTCGACATAATTTTGGCCTTGAATCATGGCGGGAATTAGTCCCAAGCCAAACCTAATTTTTTCCGGCCAGGTGAGCATATCATTATTGCGAAGAATAGCGACTATGCCATTAACGGGGGCTGGAATATCGGGAAAATCGAACCGAGAGTAGGTTCCGGGCTGATCTGGTTGGTTAAAGATCATGGTGTGTTCTTTCCACTGCAACCGATCCTCAATGTCCAACTCTTTGAACAATTGGAGCATATTAGGATAGGCTCCAAAAAAGATATGTAGTCCAGTTTCGTACCAATCCCCGTCCTCATCTTTCCAAGCGGCCACTTTGCCACCGAGAACATCTCGTCTTTCCAAGACAATGGGGGTATAACCCATATCGGTTAGGTATTTGGCACAACTTAGGCCAGCCAAACCCGCTCCCGCGATCGCAACTCGCATTGACAACCCTTTCAATCACTTGCTTGTATTTCGTTCTCATTATAGGTTACATCTCGTAACATTCTGTCGATAAAATTAGAATCTCCCCCATTTGGGGCGACGACGATGGGAAGCGATAAAATTAGAAAAGATCTACTAGCCACACCAACAAGACAAGGAGAACACCAACGAATGGGTAGAGTAGTCGGCATTGACCTGGGAACAACTAACTCTGTTGTAGCGGTCATGGAGGGCGGTAAACCCGTCGTGATTGCCAATTCTGAGGGGATGCGGACAACACCCTCTGTCGTTGGCTTTACTAAAGAGGGGGAAAGGATTGTCGGACAAATGGCTAGGCGGCAGGCTGTTTTGAATCCTCAGAATACCTTTTATAACGTCAAGCGACTGATTGGGTCAAGATATGCAGACCTAACCCCGGCATCAAAACGGGTTCCCTATACTATGCGTCGAGAGGAAAATGGTAATATCCGCCTCAAATGTCCTCGACTAAAGCGAGATTTCGCACCGGAAGAGATTTCCTCCATGGTACTGCGGAAATTAGCAGAAGAAGCCAGCCGATATCTAGGGGAGGAGGTGACTGGGGCGGTAATTACTGTACCCGCCTATTTTAATGATTCTCAAAGACAGGCGACCCGCGACGCTGGGAAAATTGCCGGATTAGAGGTAAAACGGATTCTCAATGAACCGACGGCGGCTTCCCTCGCCTATGGACTGCAAAAGCAGGATTTTGGCACTATTCTGGTGTTTGACCTAGGGGGGGGAACTTTTGATGTGTCGGTCCTGGAAGTAGGAGATGGGGTATTTGAGGTTAAATCCACTAGCGGGGATACCCAACTGGGGGGGAATGATTTTGACCAAAAAATTGTCGATTGGTTAGCTGAGAAGTTTCTGGAAGAACAGGGAATGGATCTCAGACGCGATCGCCAAGCCCTTCAGCGCCTCACAGAAGCAGCGGAGAAGGCTAAAATAGAACTATCTGGGGTGGGGGTAACTGATATCAATTTACCGTTTATTGCGGCGGACGCAGACGGACCGAAACACCTAGAAACTCGACTTTCTCGGGGAGAGTTTGAGGGATTATGTGCTGATCTGATTCAAAGGTTACGCCGCCCGGTCAAACAGGCTTTGGTGGATGCCCAAATTTCACCTACCCAAATCGATGAGGTGGTATTGGTGGGAGGGGCCAGCCGGATGCCTATTGTACAGCAGTTGGTGCGTAGTCTGATTGACCGTGAACCAAATCAGGGGGTTAATCCTGATGAGGTGGTCGCCGTGGGGGCTGCTATTCAAGCGGGTATTTTGGGGGGTGAAGTGCGCGATATCCTGCTATTGGATGTTACACCCCTATCGGTGGGATTGGAAACTATTGGGGGGGTGATGAAAAAACTCATACCCCGCAATACTACTATCCCGGTGAGGCGATCGGATATTTTCTCGACCTCTGAGAATAATCAAACTCTGGTGGAAATTCATATCCTCCAGGGGGAAAGGGAGTTAGCCAAGGATAATAAGTCTTTGGGACGGTTTAAGCTGACCGGTATTCCACCCGCCCCTAGGGGTATCCCTCAAATACAGGTGGCTTTTGATGTTGATGCTAATGGTATCCTCCTGGTGACGGCTTTGGATAAAACCACTGGTCGCGAACAAAGCATTACTATTCAGGGTGCTTCTACTCTGTCTCAGGGGGAAGTTAATCAGATGATTCGGGAAGCCGAAGAGTTTGCAGACCAAGACCGTCTACTGCGGGAAAGGGTGGAAAAACGCAATCGCGCCCAGGCTTTGACTTATCAAGCCGAAAGACAGTTAAGGGAGATTGCCCTAGATTATGGGATGCAGTTTGCTCAACGTCAACGGGGTCGTATTGAGACTTTAATTAGGGCGCTGCGGGATAGTCTGGAAAGAAATGACGATCGCGGTATTGATCAAATTGGGGCGGATCTGCAAGATGCGCTATATGATTTGAGTCGCGAGGTGTCTGTGTTTGCTACCCAAGATGATGATGATGATCTGTTTGGATCGATTCGTCGCACTTTTGGCGGTGGCGATCGCCGTATCCGTGACCCCTATGATATGCCTCCCGCTGCTGGCCGCGGCTATCCCCGTTACGATAATAACATGGGAACCGGAACTGGTCGCCCTGGTCAAAGATATTATCCCCAAAGTAATAATTGGGATGATGATGATGACGACTGGCTGTAAGTAATCAGGGGAGGCTGTGGGGTGGGGTTCCCTCCTCCCTTTTCTGGGATTCTGTGACTGATGAGTTTATATTGTGATTAAATTATGCAAAATTTTCGGAATTATTATCAGATTTTAGGGGTTTCCAGAGATGCTTCTACTGATGAGATAAAAAAGGTCTATCGCCGTTTGGCTAGACAATATCATCCCGACCTAAATCCGGGGGATAAGGAAGCAGAAGAGAAGTTTAAGGATATTGGTGAGGCTTATCATATTCTGTCGGACCCGGAAAAGCGATCGCAGTATGATGAGTACAGCAAATTTTGGAAACAAAAGGGTTTTTCTAGTGCCAAAAAATCCCCCGTCAGCGGCTTTAAGACCTGGGGAAGTCGGGTGGCTAATGGTCGCACCCAAACTCAAACACCGGAGGTCGATTTTGGGGAATATGCCGATTTTAATAGTTTTATTGATCAACTTATCGGACGGCGGCGGGAAGTGCGGACCGTTACTAATGATACACCCCGCGTCACTTCTTCTGACCCCTATAAATCCCCTAATACTAGGGTAATCCACCGGGTTCCGGTTCGGGAAAATCGACGGGATATTGAGGCGCGCTTGACTTTACCTCTGGAAAAGGCTTATACTGGAGGAGCAGAACGTATCCGCCTAGAAGATGGGCGATCGCTTGAGGTGAATATGCCGCCGGGAATGTTTACCGGTCAACGTATTCGCCTCAAAAATTTGGGCATTCAAGGGGGGGATTTATACCTGAAAATTACGGTAAAACCTCACGACTTTTTCAGGTTGGAAGAGTCTAATATTATCTGTGAGGTTCCAGTAACTCCCAGCGAAGCCACCCTAGGGGGAGAAATAGAGGTTCCCACTCTTGACGGTTGGGTTAAAATTAAACTCCCAGCGGGGGTAGTGTCGGGTCAATGTCTGAGACTAGCTAATAAAGGCTATCCTAACGAAAATGGCGATCGCGGTGATCAGTTAGTGGAAATTCAAATTGTCGCCCCCAAACAGATCACCACCCAGGAGAGGGAATTATACGAAAAACTCCGAGAAATCGAAACTTTTAATCCCCGTGAAGATCTCCCTGTTTAGCCACCACCCACAATGGTGACAATTTCCAGGATATCACCCATTTCCATAGTCGTAGTTTCCCAAAACTGTCGGTGGAGAATTTCCCCATTATACTCCACCGCCACCAAACGGGGATTTAACCCCAAATCTTCCAAAAATTTAGGTAGGCTAGTATCTGGGGCGCAAGTTTGCTCCTCTCCGTTAACTTTCAGGGTGATAGTGCGATCGCTCATATTTCCCCATCCCAATATTATCAATTACCAATTATAGCCCGGTTTCTCCCCCAGACTTCAAGAAACCGGGTTTCTCAAAGAAACCGGGTTTCTAACCCCAGACTCAAAGAAACCGGGTTTCTAGGGTAGAACCCAATTATTAATTATTAATTATTAATTATTAATTATTAATTATTTCGGATAATTGCCAAGTTTTTGATAATTTCCGAGATGCCCTGAATAATTAATAACACAAAACTAACTATAATTAACGCCTTAATTGGGTAGCGGGGTAAGCCGCCGGGGTCGGGGGAGACTTCCCGAATTAGCCAGGAGTTGGAGACAGCCCCCCAGGAGTAGAAAATAATCATCACGGAAAAGGGAATTAAAAATAAGGCGGTTCCCAATAAGTCAACTAGGGCTTTTTGCTTAACATTTAACCGACTTTGAATGACATCAACCCTTACATGATCATGATGTTTGAGGGTATAGGCTGCACCTAATAAAAAGATGATATCAAAAATATACCACTGGGTTTCTAAGAGTGCATTAGAACTTAAATTTTGCCCGATCGCCCTACCCACATACCTACCAATTACATTCCAGGTTCCTACTCCGATCATGACTAGGGCTAACCAGGAAACCACCCGCCCTAAATAATTATTCATGCGATCGATGAATTGGGATACAATTAGCAGTCTATCCACTTTTTAACTCTCATAGGTAGGGGGTTGACAAGCTCTGGGAATTTGTGATAATATATGAACAGTTACATAATATAAATCTGTGCCTAAATTCTAAAATTGTTACTATTCCCATTATCTAAAAGTATAGCAGGGGGTGGCGGAAAAAGCAAGCAACCCCCCCAGAAAAAATTTTTTTCGCAACAAAAGTTAACATTTAGTTACAAAAGTTAACATTAGAGGTAGGTGGAGAAAAGAAAAAGGTGATCGTTTTTTAGGTTGAGTTGGGAATGCTAATATGTAGGTGAGGACTAATGCTCCATAAGCCTATAACCCTCGAACCGAGTTTGTGAATGTGATCGATCGCACAGGAGAAAGGCGATCGCTAACTCACCATTAACTCAGTCGATTTGTGATCATAGAAAAAGCTGTACCCTAGTTGCCCTTTGCGGGGATAACCGGGGTACTTAGTCGCCTAGTTGTGGGTAATAATACCACAGCTATGAGTGTATTTATATTTATCTCGCCGTATTATTTATCAGCCGGTGTATTCAGTTAAACTCTAAGGTCAGGAAGTCGTCTTATGCACAATCAGCATAATCACAGAAAACCTAAGTTACCTATTCGATTATGGTTAGGAGAGATCCGGAAGTTTGGTAACCGGGCTATCGGGGGCTTAAAGCGATCGCTCCTGGGAAATTGGTTGAATATGAATAGGGGCGATCGCCAGCGAGTAGAGGGTTTTGTGTTGCCGACAGTAACCATGGTGATGTTAGTGGTGGTACTGTTAACGGTGGCGATCGCATTCCGAGCCTTAGACCGGGCGCAGTTCGCGCAAAATGTGCGGGTTAGCCAGGAAGTGCTGTTAGCGGCGACACCTGCCCTGGAACGGGCGAGCGCCAAACTGGATCAGGCATTTGAAAGCATAGGACGGGCAGCCCCTGCTGAACATGACTTAATCAGGGAGTTGAGGGAAGAACGGTATAACTTTGGTGTTGAAGGTCGCTTTGATCGTGAAGAACGACTGACCCTAGAGTTTGACGGAAGAGATATAGATACTGCCTGGGGATTTAAGGAAGATTTGAATGGTGACGGCGACCCAGATAGATACAACATTTATGGAATTTTTCTGAGGAGCCCCGAAAACGATAACGATGGTCTTCCCAAAACTAGAACTCCCGTAGAAGCCAGGGGATTGCCTCTGCCTAAGCTAGGTTCTAAGTTAGGTTCAGCCTCCCCCAACTACTGTCAGGATGACAGTAGTACCGGTTTATCTGTGGCTGGTACAGATTGGTATCAAGCCCGTGGGGGTTTGCTAGAAAAACCGTTTTTTATCTATTCTGCGAGTATACCCGTCAGTGGTAGGGGTTTTGCGGCGGTGGAAATGCAGGAAGATAGACGAGCTGAGCCTATAACTGTTAATGCTGTGGTCTACGAGGGAGATTTGGACATTACCCCTGGTCAAGAACTCAGGTTGAATGGCCGGATTATGGTCAATGGCAACCTGGTTCATGTTAATACCAACAATGCAAGGATTAACTATTATCAGGTGAGTAGCCCCGCATCTGAATCTTATAAAATGGAATTAGGCAAGATAGTAGTGGGGGGAAATGTTGGCTTCGGACAAGCGTCATTAAATCAGGATTCTCGTGGCCGAGCCACAGTCCATCTATTCAGACCTGGTGGACATGATGAGGTGCATTTTACAAGAGAGAATAAACCGGTGAATGCTTTTCCAAATCAGATGGTTACTAACCAATTGGAGTATGCGGAGAGAATCAGTGGCTTAGTGTTCGAGCAGAAATGTAAATCCGCTGATACTGACCCTGATGAAGTTAAGGAAGCCGTGGAGGGGGGAACAGATAGGCTTATAGCCCTAGAAAACTACTTCCGGGCTAGAACCCGTCGGGTTCCTAATGTGGAAGAAGAAGATTACACCGCCCCCGACTGGGAACACCCCCAAGGATGCAATCAAACTTATGATCGGCGGACTGAAGGTTCCGGCAATGACCTGCGACCGGTAGATAGATGGATTTATCCCTACAATATTAGAGGGGGGGATGCTACTCAATCCATCCCCACCGTCCCTCTGAACGGGTTAGCTCTGAATGGTAGTGGCAACAAATTAAATATACCTGCTACTCACCCGGATATAGTGAGAGAGAATCAACGAGAAACAAGGGTTGGCGATCGCATTTTGGTGGGCAATGGTTTACCTGCTAGATGGTATGACAGTAACAGAATCGGTGACAATAAGTTTCACGGAGAGGCCACAGCACAATTTATCGAGGGTAAGGAGTGGGATGAAGCTCCTTCTGGTGAATCAGTTCGCTTCCGCCAGACTCGAATGTTTGATATGCCAGACCTGGGGGATACGGGTCGCAACGGTTTTTGGGAAAGGGCAGCAGCGGAGGAATGGAAAGAACCACATGAATTAGAACCTGGGGAGGAAAATAAAGAACTGGTGGGAGGACTGCGGGTAGTTACTGGCGCGGGAATTTACTGGGACGAGGGATCGTTTTTGCCTCCGCCCAAGGGTGGTAGGGATGTGGTTTGGCCGGATACCATGCCGATGGGATGGGATGACCCTTTTGATGACCCTGATAAAGGCTATCAAAAGGGACACCTGAAAATGCGGGCTACTGTGGTGTATCACTATACAAAAACTCCTTGGGAAGAGCGGGGCGATCGCCAAGAGCCTATAGCCTGTATCAGTAGTTACTACGACCCCACTTTCTACAGAAGCTCTACCGACAACACTGGTAAAAATAAAAGTGGCTTGCCTTGGGATAGTAGTGCCCAAGGTCAATCTGAGAACGGCATAGTCTATGCCGCTCAAATTGAGGATATCGGTCGATTAACCCCAAGCGCAACCCCTCATAATCCCTATGATGTACAATCTGGGGGTACTGGGGGTGAGGATACTCCGACGGCGGCTACTCTGGAACAGAAGCTGCAATATCAAGCTAGTCTAAGATTCCCTGATGGGCGTTGGGTGAACGAACCCCTGCGTGTAGCCATAGAGAAATCTCCTGGAGACCGCACTCTAGCGGATCAGTCGGCTATTGATGCCGCTGTATGTGCGATTAAGATTATGACGGGTGAGGCAGGGACTCCCAGACCAGATATTATTGACCATGGTACGATTTATGAAAGAACTTTACTGGATGGTCGCCAGGTGAAATCCCTGGAGGATGGTGACGGTTTCTTTGCTGATGGTAAAGGCACTTATGATCGCGCCATAGAAGACCGCCAACCTCTGGAAATTCGCACCACGGTGATTGACTTAGACAAGTTACGCCAAAAAGCGATCGATACCGATGAGTTTTTATTGCCCAACAGTGGCATTATCTACGCCACCCGTGATGATGCCCTGAGAGATGATAGCACTGGCGATCGCATAACCAGTCCGGTGGACTTTGTTGTGGACGAAACCCGCCGCCCCAACGGCATCATGTTGATTAATGGTCAAAGGTTAGACCGCCCACAAGGAAACCGTCGAGAAAGAGGGTTAATCCTGGTTAGTAATTTGCCTGTGTATGTGAAAGGTAATTTTAACCTGCACCAAACCCCTGGCGGGACTCCCTTGCAGGAGTTTACCGAAACCTTAAACGCCAATTGGAGTAACTTCTACGAGCGTAGCACCCCGGATCCAAATTTTGCCTGCCCTCCTCAAGACCAATGGCGACCCGCCACGGTTCTGTCTGATGCGGTAACTCTACTTTCTGATGCCTTTAGGGAGGGATTTCGTAACGAAGGCGACTACAACCTCCGCAATAACATGGTTCTTAGTTTGGATTATAGAAATCGCAGAAACTTACAGCCAGTCAAATTACAAGATGGCTATGATTTCCGCCAAGGTGTTACCCAATTTGATGAGTCTCACTTCGATTTTGATCTAGATGGAGATGGTGATCAGGATGATGAGGACGTGGGACCAAATGACCTGACTCTGGAGGCAGTGCGTAGGCTTAATGGCTTCTATGACAACAACTTTGTCACCAGTGCCAGCATTTGGATCCCCAACAGGGTAGGAATGTGGATGGATGGTGCTTCCCAAGAAAGAAGTTCCTATCTAACCAACTTTGTCACTCCTGTTCAAACTCGCAGAGGAACTGAGGGCATTGAATATGTGATGGAGATGTGCCGTAAACCTCTAGTTTCCATGTGTAATCCAGAGGATTGGGTAGTCAGTCGTCAAAATCCGGCTACTCCTGAATATGCATCAGATAAAATTGGCGAGAACTTTATATACAGTAATAACGACGACACCCCCACTGTAGGAACAACTGTACAAAGAATACTGCCATCATGGGAACGCATCTATCCCCGTCGTATTGCTTTTCTTCGTGATAGGACACACAAACTTGTGCTAGATAAAGAAGGTCATCCTATCCCCTTGGGTGTTGTTAATGGCAAATACGACTATTCACCCTTACAGAATGCTGAAATTTGTCTGGATAGTGATGGAAAAATATCCTTGATCACAGAAGGCGAGAGTGAAGGTGAATATGATAGAAACTGTGAAAATAGAACTATGGTACCCAGGGTGACCACAAAAAAAGCCGATGCACTGCGCTTTCAAATGGACGGTGATGTGCCGAAGGTTCGTTGGGAACCTAATAATGAAAGTCCTGATGATGTACTTTATGCGCAGCCCATGTGGGAACCTGTGGTGCAACTTAATACAGTAGATTCCGCGAGCGGCGAACGATGGCTACAAACGCCTCGCTCAAATACTACTTTTAACCTGATTATTGCCAGTGGTGATTCTCCAATCAGGCAAACCAATGGTAATGAAACTGAACTCAATGGCGGTTTGCATAACTTTACCCGTTTCCTGGAAATGTGGCCGGGCAGAACGGTCAATATCAGTGGCTCTTTTATACAGTTCAAACATAGTGCATACGCCACCGGACCAATGATGTCAGTTTTGAATCAGGATAGTGCCCACTTGACCAAGTTCGGACCACCCTTAACAAGCGGTAACCGTCCCTACCGGAGCGCTAATGATAATGGTCAAACTACCTTCTACGGAGCCCCTAACCGGAACTATGGTTATGATGTGGGTCGGATGATTTTCCTACCTGACCTGTTCGACTCTCGCCTAGTGACTCCCAGCACCGAGCCTACAGATAAATACTTCCGAGAAGTGAGTCGGGATGACCCCTGGGTTCATACCCTGTTGTGTGGCAGAGAAGGGGAGAACGGCCCAAACTTTCTCCCTGATGGGTTGCGCCCTGCTGAATGTCCTTTAGACCCTGATAGGTTCTTCGGTCGAACCTAGTCCAACCGAGTAGCCCATAACTGACCACCCTATTTAATCATGTTGCATTCTGAGCGGAACCATGTTCAACCCCAAACTATCCCCCAAGTTCTCCCGGTGTAGCGAATCTGGCTACACCCTGCTTGAGTCCATCATGGCTATGGTGGTGGTCAGCATCCTGATGGTGGGCATTTCTCCCGTGTTGGGTTTTGCCTTCGCCACACGGGTACAGGCTAGGCGCATAGAACTAGCCAGCAGAGCCGCTAACAGTTATATCAGTGCTGTCCGTGCTGACCCAACCAATGAAGACTTGGTGGATTTAAATCCCAGTGACCCGGACGCTGGACCAACCAGTCCAGACCACTTGTTCTGTGTGGATAATGACGGAAGTGGGGGATGTAATAGCACCACGGATATGATGGTTCAGGGAATTGGCATAAATGAGTGTAGCAACGACAACCTATTAGAGGATGGTTATAAGTTGATTGTCAGGGTGTATCGTGCTGACGCATTTGCCCAATCGGAAGGACCGAGGGGGTCTGGTCATGTAGCGAGTTCCAGGGTAGGTTTAGCCGACCCCAGAGACCCCCTAGTGGAGGTGCGAACGGAGATTAGCCCCAGTAGCAATAATGTCTTTAGTAGTTTACAGAGACGTTTAGCAGAATGTCGTGAAGATTAGGTTTGGTGATGGTTCCCATGGAGTGCAAAAGTAAGATTATCCTGGTAGAGAGGTAGTTATGCTGTCCCTAGTTCGGTTTTGGTTAATTTGTGTATTGAAACCTAGGTCAAAAACCACCCAGAGGAATGACTTAGGCTTCACGATGATTGAGTTATTGGTTTCGGCGGTTGTGGCTAGTATGATCATCACGCCCATCTTATTCTTTGTGGTGGATGTTTTACAAACCGATACCCGGGAAGAAATCAGAGCCAGATCGGAACAGGAGTTACAGACGGCAGCAGATTTCATTCGCCGCGACCTCTCCCAAGCTATCTATATCTACGACGGTCAAGGGGTTAATGCGATTAGGAGCCAACTTCCTGATTCCCAGAATGTGGTATTGGTGTTCTGGAGACAGGAGTTTATCCCCAATGCTGTTCCCCCCCCTAACGATCGAGACCGTGATTGCGATAATAACCGTTGCGATGATGCCCAAGTTTTCTCTTTAGTTGCTTACTATTTACAAACAGAAAGAGAGCCTAATAGTCCTTGGTCTGATCAGGCGCGTATTTCTCGCTTACAAATCAACGGTGGTGTTGTAGATAGATTCAATCAAAGCCCAAACTGCAGAGAAACACCATGTTATATTGCTGGACATGAACCAGACCCAGGTTTTGATCCACCTCCTGACCGTACAGAAATGAATACATGGGAAGCCAGCGGCCCTATTGTAGATGAATCAGGACGACCACGACCACGAGAAGTTCTGATTGATTACATATATCCAGGTGTCGTCGCAGGTCTAGCCGATGATCACTGTAGAACAGCTCTTAACTTAGATAATGCAACTGAAGCTAACCTACTATCTGGAAATAAGGGTAGTGGCTTTTTTGTATGTGTAGACTGGGATAGGACAACAGCTTTAGTTAACCTGAGAATGAATGCGGCAATTCGCATTGATCCGAATGCTACAGAATTCAACCCGAATCAGCGATCGCTTTTTCCAGAGACGAACTTTTTGGTTAAAGGCTTAGGTCTTTTAAATTAACCGATAAAATCAGGGAATTTATAATAAAAGGAACCTATAAAATGAGTATTTTAATTAACCCAAAATCGGTCAATCCCAGGCGCACCAAAAACCAGTCCGGCTTCACCATCATTGAGATTTTGGTGGTAGTTTTAATGGTTGGCATTGTGGGTGCGATCGCCGCTCCGACATGGCTGATGTTTGCCAATAGACAAAAGGTTCGCACGGTTAATGACCGGGTTTTTAACGCCATACAAGAGGCTCAAAGCCGAGCGCAATTAACCAGTTTAAGTCACTTTATCCAATTTGGTGAGCATCGAGGTATACCCGCATATCGAATTTATTTGACCACTACTAAAGATGATAAACTACCGGATTGGCAAACTCTCGATGTCAATGGCGAGATTAACGAGGGACAAATTACACTGCGAGCTATTCCACCACAAGGGGATAGCCGAGAAGAACTAGAGTTTGACCATCTAGGAGTTGTATTAAATACTATAAAAGAGGGTGACCCTTTTTCTTTTTGGGTAGTTGTATCTTCGGCTGATAATAGCGTGACACATTGCGTGGCTGTCAGAACTAGACTACTATCCACGCAGAAACTCCAAGGAGATGATTGCCCTGATGAGTAGTTCTAACTAGCCAATTGTAACACAAAAAATTAATTATCTACTGAATATTTTACAAAACTTTACCCCCAATTTCGGAAAACATAGTTTAGAATAAACCACCAAAGATATCACCCGTAACGAGGCCTTTTACGAGTGAGGTTAGTTGTGTATGCTGCGGTTAGCTGACCTACACGACATCTATCCTTGTGACCCAGGTTAAATAATGGAAAATACATTAATTAAGCACTTGCTTCTGGTTCAGAAACAGGCTATTAATTTAGTGGCTGAAAAACCAGTTAGCAGTGACTCTCCGGGTGCGAAATCGCGAAAATCCCCTACAGAATCTGGGTTTTCTTTGTTAGAAGTCTTAGGGGTGATGGTGATTATATCAATACTAGGTGGGATAGCGGTTCCGACTTGGCTAGGTTTCGCGAATAACCAGAAACTGCAAACCTCTATCCGGCGACTCAACTGGGCTATCCACTCAGCCAAAAGTGAGGCTATACTATCTAGTACATCATGGCAAGCGAGTATCAGGGAATATGGGGGACGAGTACAGGTAGCAGTCCATCCCGCGAAGACTCCCCCTGGTCAACTCCCAGAAGGTTCATGGACTAACCTAGAACCGGGGATAGAAATTGACAACCGGGAAAGGAACACCAGGAATAAATATGAAACTACCCTGCGAAGAGTAGACCCCGACACCAACCAAGTCCGAAACGCGGGGACGGTGTACCGAGTTTTATTCAACTACCAAGGCTGTCCGGTCTATAACCCGTCTAATTTCTGCACGCAAACTTCTCTAGCTGCGAAGGGACGCATTGCTATCCATCATCCTGAAGTTCCAGGTCAAAAGCGATGTATCATCATTTCGACGCTGATAGGTGCGACTCGCATTGGTCAGCAACAGCAAAGACCGGATCAAAATGGCTACTATTGCCATTAATTAATAATTAATAATTAATAATTAATAATTAATAATTATTAATTGGGTAGCGACCCTGTGACCGAGAAACCCGGTTTCTTTGAGAAATACCGAGAAACCCGGTTTCTTTGAGAAACCGGGTTTCTTAACTTCCAGGAGAGAAACCCCCTGTGACCGAGAAACCGGGTTTCTTTGAGAAATACCGAGAAACCCGGTTTCTTTGAGAAACCGGGTTTCTTA
>NZ_JARPLU010000011.1:26822-54929 GCF_032349615.1 Limnospira sp. PMC 1279.21
TACCGAGAAACCCGGTTTCTTTGAGAAACCGGGTTTCTTAACTTCCAGGAGAGAAGCCAGGTTTCTTGACTCAGGAGAGAAACCCCCTGTTACCGAGAAACCCGGTTTCTTTGAGAAACCGGGTTTCTTAACTTCTAGGAGAGAAACCGGGTTTCTTAACTTCCAGGAGAGAAGCCAGGTTTCTTAACCTACGGCGACCAATGGAATTTTCGGCCTAATAATTCCTCGAGTTTCTGGTTGTGGGGACGGAAAAAGTCGCCTAGGGTCTGACGTAATGTTTCTGGTATGGGATTATAGGAACCTGCGGTATATCGGGGGTATTCGGAGAGTTGATGGTCGGGAAGACCTAAAAACTCAAATACCTGTTTGAGGGTGTTCTGGGGGTGGTTATATAATTCTTCACTGGTGAGGATTAAAAGCTGTTCGGGAGGGAATTTTTGCATCCACTTTTCCAGAAAATAAACATACATTCCCCGCAGTAGATAACCATATTGACATCCCCAAAATTTGCGTTCGGCTTGGGTGGGGTCGTCAATGGTATCGAGAATGGCAATTTCATCTATCATGGCTTGCTGGAGAGTCCGCTTTTCTTGACCCATCCAATTTCGGTGGTCTTGATATTGCGAAAAAGCCCGATCTACTGGATTTCTGAGGGTGACAATTAGCTTGACTTCTGGGAAGGCTTGCGAAATGCGATCGCATACTTTACTATCGACTATATAACTAGGGCTGGCTTCTCCGGTGAGAAATTCGCCGCCAGGGGGAATGGGGGGAAAATGGGCGAGATACCAGTCTAAGCCTCGGTAATATTGCCACATGAAAAAATCGACTTCTTTATGGAGGTTAGGAATTATCTGGGGATGATGACAAAGGTATTCATAAAGGGAGGTTGTGCCACCTTTTTGAGCGCCAATAATTAGGAAATTCGGACCTTGAACTGATGCGGTTTCCCAGTGGTTGCTAAAAAATTCGGGGCGAATGATTTTGGTTTTGGCTAAGACTCCCTGTTTGTAGGTGGAAATGGCGGCGGAAATGTCGCCTATTTCGGTGAGTAAATCACCATAATTTATGTAGGGTTCGGGATAGTGGGGAACCTGGGAAATTGCCTGCTGATAACCGGAGGCGATCGCCTCTATTTGCTCGGGTTGTAATTTGATAAAACTATAGGTGCGTAAATGCCGCAGTTTTATATATGCTATTTCCCCGTCTGGTTGGGCTTTAATAGCGTCTAAATAAGCGGCAATTGCCCCATCAATATCTTGCTGTTGTAAGAGGGTATCACCCAGGCGAATATAGACTTCTGGGATTTCTGGATCAATGGCGATCGCTTTTCGATAAGCATCAATCGCCTGGGGGATTTCTCCCTGTTTAAACAAACAATATCCCAGATTATTATAAGACCAAAAACAATCGGGATTGAGATTAATTGCCTGATTAAATACCTCAATCGCCTCTGACCATTGGCGCAGGTTTAGTAATGCTAAACCCAAACCATAATATCCCCAGGAATAGTCAGGTTTAGCGGCGACCATATCCCGATAAATGGCGATCGCTTCTTCATATCTCCCCCCTAAAAGTGCATCTTCGCCAGTTTTTTGGTCTCGGGATAAAATCTCGGTCAGCCGTTGATGTGCTTCTGGTTGTTGAGGGTTAATGGCGATCGCTTTCCGGTAGGCGGCGATCGCTTCTTCCGGCTGATTTTGCTGGCTGAGTAAATCGCCCAAGTGAAAGTGAGACCAATAGAAATCCGGGTTTAATTCAATTTCCTGGCGATAGTTGTCTATGGCTTCGTCAATACGCCCTAATCGAGTTAAAATGACTGCTAAATGGTGATAAGACCAAGAAAAGTCTGGCTTGAGTTCAATGGCTTTCTGATAGGCGGTGATAGCTTGTTCATCTAGTTTGGTGCTACTCAGTGCTTGACCCAAACCGATATAATAGATATATATATTGGGCTCCAATTCAATGGCTTTCTGATAACTGGCTATTGCCAAATCGACCTGATTTGTGTTATGATATGCCTGGGCGAGTTTATAGCGAGCGACTGCCAATTGAGGATGAATAGCGATCGCCAAATTATACCAAGCGATCGCGCCTTGGCTATCCTGGTGTTTCTCCAAACTCTCACCGACAATCAAACCAAAATTTGGGTTAACAGAACCAGGATTTTCGCTAATTATCTGATAAAGTTTTTCCGCCTCAGCTTGGGGTTGTTGCAAATGTTGCCAAATGCTGCCTAAACTGGTATAGGCGGCGGCTAAGTTAGGGTCAGCCTCAATAGCCTGTCGATAACAATTCGCCGCCAGTTCCCATTGTTGAGACCCAACATAATCATTTCCCAAATTCAGACAAACTACAGCTTGATTAGCAGTGGACATAGACAAGTTTTCAAAAAGCCATCAATTACATGATCCACAAAAGGCGGGTTTATCAGCCTTCTAGCCCACCAGCCAGAAACTCAAAGCACCCGCCCCCACATTATCCATATTTTTTGGTAGGTATGCAAGGTTTCAGTTGGGTATCAATGCTTTTAATGTGGTCAATAAACCAATCGCGCAGGTCTTGTTTGATGCTGAGAACAATTGAGTTAAAGTTATCATCATGTTCGATGCGACTTTTAATCATTTCAAAACTCATCACAAATCGTTTGTGTGCGTTCTGATTATTTTTGGCGACGGGACATTTATATAAATTCATGCAGGACTCCTCATATTTGAAATGGTTATTAATATACATTTCCAGAAATTTGATAGTTGATTGAAGTTCCTGGGGGCTGCGGTTTTGTTCCAGGTTAGCAATCAATAAATCCATCTGGTCGAATAGTTGCTGATGTTGAAAATCAATCAAGGGGATGCCAATTTTCAAAGAATCATTCCAAGTGGGAGTCATATATTTAGCCTAATTAATCAAGTAGGTTGACCATGAACGATTGACCAAGTTCTTCCCATACTACTACAGCAAACCCCAAGAAACCGGGTTAGAGACACCCGGTTAAGGAGATAATTATGATTGTGCAGCCACCAAGCGATCGCGCGCATTTTGCAGGGCTAATTTAACCTGTTCAAAACCGGTGCCGCCGTAGCTATTCCGGGCGGCGACGACTTGTAAAGGTGCGATCGCATCATAAATATCGACATCAAATTCAGGGTGTAAAGACTTCCACTCATCGAGGGTAAGGTCTTTTAAAAGTTTCCCGGACTCCAGACAAGTTCTGACCACCTTACCCACCAAATTATAGGCTTCCCGGAAAGGAACCCCCTTAGTAGCGAGATAATCAGCGACATCAGTAGCATTCGAGAAATCTTCCGCCACTGCTTCAGCGAGACGTTGTGGGCGAAACTCCATCCCTTGGGATAACAAAATAGTCATCGCCTCCAGACAGCCTTTCACAGTTTTGACGGCATCAAATAAGGCTTCCTTGTCCTCCTGGAGGTCTTTATTATAAGCCAAAGGTAAACCCTTCATCAGGACTAATAGCCCTTGTAGATGTCCAAAAACCCGGCCAGTTTTACCGCGCACCAATTCAGGAACATCGGGGTTTTTCTTTTGGGGCATAATACTAGAGCCAGTGGAACAGCTATCAGTGAGGGTGACAAAACCAAACTCCTGGGAAGCCCAAAAGATAATCTCCTCCGAGAGGCGGCTGAGGTGAACCAAAATGAGACTAGAAGCACTGAGAAACTCGATCGCCCAATCGCGATCGCTCACCCCATCCAAACTATTAGCATAAACCCGGTCAAACCCCAATAATTCGGCGCTATAGTGTCGGTCAATGGGAAAAGTAGTCCCCGCCAAAGCACCGCACCCCAGAGGGGAAGTATTGACCCGTTGATAAACCTCTCCCAGACGTTCCCAGTCGCGGTGGGTCATTTCCACATAAGCCAGTAGGTGATGAGCCAAACTGAGAGGTTGCGCCCGTTGTAGATGAGTGTATCCTGGTATGAGAGTATGGACGTGATTAGTAGCCAGATCCAATAAAACCCCTTGCAAATCAAGAATCTGGGTGCGGATTTGTTGAATTTGGTCTTTCAGGTAAAGGCGGGTATCAGTTCCCACTTGGTCATTACGCGATCGCCCCGTATGGAGTTTTTTACCGACATCTCCGGCAATTTCGGTAAGTCGGCGTTCAACGGCGAAATGAATATCCTCAGCATCGACACCGGGGTTAAATTGACCCTGGCGGTATTCTTGGCGAATAGTCTCCAAGCCATCAACTAAGGCTTGTCCTTCTTCGGGGGAGATAATCCCGGTTTTGACCAACATTTTGGCATGAGCGACGGAGCCAGTCAAATCATACTCGATTAACTCAATATCAAAGCCGATACTGGCGTTAAAAGTAGCGATCGCTGGATGCAAAGCCTTTTCAAATCGTTGGCTCCAGGTTTTAGCTTCAGTCATAGTCCTATAATCTGTAAATTAGCCATAAATGTCTGAGCAGCAAATTTAGGAAACCCTTTAGGGTAAGAGGCTTTTCGCCCACCACCCCATCCCCAAGCCAATCAAAAAAGCCCAAAGCTGTCCGGTTTCCAGTAAATTATTCCAGGTATTCGTAACGTTAGTCCATAAATCAATATTTACCCGTTGACCGAATAGCACTGGTAGGGTCGCGCCGACTTCCCCCCACCCCCATGACCAGTGAGGGGTTAAAATGAGAATATGGCTCCCAGGGTTGCTGCAAGTTTCTACAAACATGGATAAAACATCAACGGACATAATCGGCATTCTCCCCGCTTTAAGAGGGTTGCACCTGTAGCACAACCAGAGTCATGTCATCAATATTACTGTTACTCGGACTGATAAACTTCTGAACTTCGGCAAATATATGATCTACAATGCGATTGGGAGTCTGGGAGTTTTGACAAGCCCATTGAAAGGCTGTCTGTAGGTTATCTTCATCAAAGCGATCGCCTCGTTGATTCGCCGCATCAGTAAAGCCATCAGTATAGTAAATCACAGTATCCCCCGGATGCAGTTGCACTTGGGCTTGGTAGTAACGGGTATCAGCATCAAGACCGATCAACATTCCCAAAGTATCTAACCGACGAATACTGTGGCTTTGTGCTTGCCATAATAAAGGGGGATTATGGGCGGCGTTACTATAGGAGAGAATTCTAGTCTCCGGGTCATACTCCGAATAAAACAGAGTCACAAACCGATTAGAATTTTCTAAGTCAGCATACATCACCCGGTTAAGATGTTGCAGAATCTGGGCGGGGGAATGGCGGTTGAGAACTTCCGCGCGCAACATTCCCCTAGTCATGGTCATAATTAACCCGGCTGGGACTCCTTTTCCCATGACATCACCAATGACAATACTCCAATGTTCCGATGATGTCTGACCGTCGCTAACTTCTCCGGAACCGGGATGATTTTCATGTTCATGTTTGTCAAAATTCGAGGGGATAAAGTCGTAATAGTCTCCCCCGACTCGGTTGGCGGTTTGACAGCGTGCAGCCACTTCTAAACCGGGAATTTTCGGACATTTACGGGGAAGTAGGCGCAGTTGAATTTCTGCACCAATTTCTAATTCTCGGTCTAGGCGTTCTTTTTCCCGCAATGAAACTGATAGTTCATCATTAGCGATCGCCACAGCCGTTTGATCAGCTACCAGTCTAATTAATTTCTGGCGGGTTGGTGTCCACAGGTAATCAGGAGCATGGCTGAACACATACAACCGCCCCCGTGATACATTATTAACCAGGATTTCCGTGCTAAAAAGTTTTACATCCTGCCCCAAGCAACTACTCACCTGATCGTCTAGGTTTGCCACGTATTGGGGCGCGAGACTCTCGGGAACCACTCCCACCGTTATGGTATCATTAGGCTGGGATATCACCTGTCTGGTAGCCGCCTCTAAAATGGCGCGAATATCCTGACACTGACGACCATCTTGGCAGTGTAGGCGTTGAAATCTCACCTGACCGTTAGGTTTAAACAGCACCAAAGCACCACCATCAGCATCTGTCACTCGACTAGCAACTAGGGGAGTTAATTCTAAGAACTGATTGAGATTATTAAAGCTACGGAGGGCAAAACTTAGGGAACTCAGCAACTCATTAATATTTTGCTGTTCCCGATGGAGTCTAGCCACCATTTGCTTTAAGTGAGAGGCTGATGTCACATCAGCATCTGAGGAGCTTGAAAGGGAGTCTGAAGGTTGTTCTGAGCGTCTTGGAAGTGGCACAGCAGTCATATTATTAGTATATATTTTTTGAAGGTTAGAGTGCAATAGTAAGTCCAAAAAAATGAAAGTCTCTCTGCCAAAAGTCTGGTTTTCTGGCAAGTATCCATGACAGATTATCCCTGGCTACACTGCAGGGTACTGCCATCTACAAAATCGGCAATTACCACCAGTAATCATGAGCTACCCTCCCCCAGTGGCTAATATTTACCCTAGGCGATCGCTTATCTGGTGTTTTTGAAGATGGCAATATGTGGGAATCTGCTCTATAAAATGATTAACTGTTCCCCATGATGACACTTAAATAGCCATATTGGCACTTTAACAGAGCTTTAACCACTTAACAGGGCTTCGATAAACTCGTAGCTTGAAAAAGGCCGCAGGTCTTCGATACTTTCCCCAACACCAATAAAACGAATCGGTAGACCTAGCTGTTGTACAACAGCTAAAGCCACACCACCTTTAGCAGTTCCATCTAATTTTGTCAAGACCACACCGCTAAGTTGAGCAACTTCGGCAAATACTTGGGCCTGGCGTAGTCCGTTTTGACCTAAAGTTGAATCAAGGACTAGGAGGGATTCTACCTTAGCATCTGGTGCTTGTTTGTCTATTACGCGACGAATTTTGTTAAGTTCCTCCATCAGGTTCTTTTTGTTCTGCAATCTACCAGCAGTATCAATAACTAGCAATTCGGTCTCGCGGGATTTAGCAGCAGCGATCGCATCATAAACCACGGCGGCCGGATCTGTATTCTTTCCAGGATTAGCAATCACCTCTACGCCACTACGTTCGCCCCAGACCTTTACTTGTTCGACTGCTGCCGCCCGGAAAGTATCCCCAGCCGCAATTAAAGTCCGGTAGTCTGACTTTTGGGCAATATGGGCAATTTTCCCGATGGTAGTAGTCTTTCCAGCTCCATTGACCCCGGTAATTAACCAAATATTCAATTGTTCTTTTTCGGGGGCAAATGTGGGACTATAGCCATTTTGATAGGGTTTTTCCAGGAGATCTCGCAGAAGTTGTTTTAAATAGGCGATCGCATCTTCCGGGGGTAAAGCATCCTCTAGCAGGCGGTTTTGTAGCGCCTCAATAATCACGTCAGTAGCTTCTACACCCACATCAGCTTGCAGCAATAAAGCCTCAATTTCTTCTACCGCCGCCTGATTTAGGGGTCCCTGACCAACGATCGCTTTTAATTGATTGAGCAAATTACGGCGAGTCCGCCCTAAACCTTTCCACAGCTTTTGTAGCCAGGTGATTTCCTCTACTGCTACTTCCTCTGGTCTACGTCCCTGATTAGCCAAAACTTCCGCCGACCACAGGAACATCTCATCAAATACTAGATCCGTCGATTCTCCCTCACCGCTGGCTGTGGTTTGCCCCCCTTCCGGTTCCGGTTCGGAAATAGCCGTTTCTTTTAATCTCTCAATTCTCGCCTGTCGTTCCGCCTGGGTTCTCGCCCAAATTGGCAAAGACTCATCAATACTCTCTTCAACAATCGCTACAGGTTCAGCGGTTTCTCTAACTTCCGCCGTCTCTGCGACTTCCTCTGCGACTTCCTCTGCGACTTCCTCTGCCACTTCCTCTGCGACTTCCTCTGCGACTTCCTCTGCCACTTCCACAGGTTCAGTCGTTTCTGTTAATTCTGCGGGGGTTTCCTGAGCCTTGATGGTACTTGTTTCTGATTCTGTGGGAGGGGAGACATCATCAACAGCATCTTCTGTGGGGGCTTCTGTGGGCTGGTGTTGTTGCTGAATATTTTGATAAGCAGCCTTAGCCCACTGTAAATAATCCTCATTAGCGGTTGTAGGCTGAGGCGGTTGTTTATTTTCGGGTTCGTCGGGAGTTGTTGAGGGTTCAGCTTGTTGTGTATCTTCTGCTGAGGGGCGATCGCTAAACTGGCGGCGGAACCAATTAAAAACCATTTTACTAATTACTCAAATTTGACAACAGATTTAGGTGTTGGTGAGGCGGGAATTTGTAATAGCAGACCCACAGCATCACCGAAATTTAGACAGTTGAAGACTCAGTTTTGAGGTGGTCAACAACACGACGGAGAACCCCGTTAATAAATCGGTAACTGTCCTGGTCGCTATAACGTTTAGCCAACTCCACCGCCTCATTAACGGCAATTTGTTCTTGAACCCCCAGATATAACAATTCAGTTACAGCAATCCTTAAAATATCGCGATCGATGCGAGGGAGTCTGGATAATTGCCAATCAACCATGGCTTCTTCTAGGGAACTATCGACAGCTTCCCGGTGAGTGTTAAGCTCGACCAAAATTTTGACAGCATAGGAGTAGACATCTTCCTGACTTGCCAATTGTACCAATTCCGGCAATTCCACAGCAGTAGATAAACGATTAATGGCTGATTGAGTCAATGCGATCGCCTCACTAACCATTGTCCGGGCGCTGTGCAAATCCGCCGCCCTAGTTTGGCTACTCAAAAGGCGATCGTTACCCCGTTGTAATTCGGCCATAGCCGTCTCTAGGGATTCTTGTCCTTCTGTGGTTAAGGTACGGACAGCAGCGAGGACCACATCTTCCATTTGCTGAGTCTCAAGCTTTTCGGGAGTTGATGGCAGTTGGCTCATCCCCAAAAGGGCGAGTTCACGGGCTGTTCTACGAGCTTGCATATTGGTTTAGTATAAATGTCTTAGTTTAGCAACAAAGTAGTGGCTGGGATAGATTCTAGCAAAAAATCGGTTTCCAGCTCACCCCAAGCAGCTTTTGTGGGTTAAGGACAAAAAAGCCGGGAAAACCCGGCGGAAAGTTGTCAATTTTCAGACACAAATCAATAAGCCAGTTCTACCAACTTGAGACTGAGATTCCACATTTTCTCAGCTCTTTCCTCATCTCTAGCTTGGGGCGAGACCCGTTGCACAAAAGACTGTCGGCCTTTTTTCTGGCGATTTCCCCAACTCCAGTAAGCACCAGACTGGCGATATTCCTCATCAAGGACCACAGCAGCCACTCGTTCTCCAGCCAATTCCTGAGACACATAGCCCTTGGTAATGTATTTCTGGAATATAGGAAATATTTTCTGGAACAGGGGATAGTGATTGCGGAACAGGGGCGTATCCGCGACGCAACCTGGGTAAAGAGAGGTGAAAGTGATACCAGTTTCCTCGTGATAGCGTCGGTGCAATTCCCGCATAGTTAGGACATTGCAAACCTTACTATCTTTATAGGCTTTGACGGGTTCAAATTTTTTGCCGTCAATCATAGAAACCGGTTCTCGGAAGCCCTTAGCAAACCCTTCCAGGTCTCCCAAATCGGGGCGGGGTGGAATTTTGCCACCGAGTTCGTCGGGGTTATGGGTAACCGTTCCCAAAATCACCATACGCTTATCCTCAGCGGGAGAGCGTTTCATGTCCTCCATCATCACATTACAGAGGAGGAAATGCCCTAGGTGATTGGTGGTCATGGTCAACTCATAGCCTTCTGGACTACGAAGGGGTTCTTTTATGAGGGGCATATAGATAGCCGCATTACAGACTAACCCCTCCAAGGTTCTACCCGTAGCCCGGAATGAGTTGATAAACCGTCGGACACTCTCAAGGGAACCGAGGTCGATATGAAGGATAGTGCGGCTGTCTTCGGGAATCCCTAATTCTTGGGCGGCGGCTTCTGCCTTTTCCAAGTTACGACAAGCCATGATCACATGAGCGCCCCTATCGGCGAGGGCTTTGGCGGCGTATAAACCAACCCCCGAAGAGGCACCCGTGACTATAACCGTTGATTTTTGATCCTGTACCATTTTTAGTTAAAACTCCGTTGATCACCGTCAGTTTTCTAAGTAATTATTCCGACGGAGACCCTGGCTGTTATTGATTTAGCGAGGTATCCTTAATCCCAGTATTATATTGCTAATCCTGTGGCGATCGCAACCATGTTTGAGGGATATTCTCAAAACCTGCCAAAAAAGCTGATGGTCAGCTATCATCAAGAATATAACACCATCGGCAGGTGATGCCACCGTGCATCAAGGCGGGATATTGTCTGTCTAGCCAGGCGTATACCCTACTGCCAGTATTAATTCTGTCCTTTGACTGTAAAATCATGAGCAGTGTCCCCAATCAAGACCAAAAACCCAAAAATTCACCATCATCAGCATCAAACAACGAGGAGAATGCTTGGGTTGAAGGCATTAAGACTATTGGACTAAGTATAATTTTGGCTTTGGGTATCCGAACTTTTGTCGCAGAGGCTCGTTATATTCCCTCTGGGTCAATGCTTCCCACCCTGGAAATCAACGATCGCCTGATTATTGATAAGTTAAGCTACCGTTTCAGCGAACCGCAACGGGGAGATGTGGTAGTTTTCAATCCCACCGAGGAACTGAGCCTACAATACAATGATGCTTTCATTAAGCGGATTATTGGCTTACCCGGCGAAACATTAGAGGTTCGGGACGGACAGGTTTTTGTGAATGGCGAACCCATTGAAGAGGACTATATTGCCGAAGAACCCCAATACAAATGGGGGCCGGAAACCATCCCCGAAGGCGAGTTTTTAGTCCTGGGGGATAACCGTAACAATAGCTTTGATAGTCACTATTGGGGATTTGTCCCCCGAGAGAATATCATCGGTCGGGCTGTGGTCCGGTTCTGGCCCTTAGACCGTCTGGGAGGGGTCGATCGCAGTTTTTAACCGACTTTTTTGGCTGTCAACCGCGCCAAGTTTTCATGACTTTTCCGGTCATTTCCTGCCCCCAGCAGGGGGTATTAGCCGATCGCGATTTGATGGTGGTGTGATCGACCCTCCAAGGCTGTGCGGGGTCAAAGAGGGTTAATTCGGCGGCGCGGTTGACGGTAACAGTCGGGGGAGAAATAGCCAAACAGTGGGCGGGTTGGGTGCTTAAAACTCGCCACAGTTGCAGTGGCGACCATTGAATATTAAAAACGGTATCTGGCTGTTGGACAAAGGTTTTCCACAGTAGAGATAAGGCTAATTCTAAGCCGATCGCCCCTGGGGGTGCATCAGCAAAAGCAACGGTTTTTTCTTCGTAGGTGTAGGGGGTGTGGTCAACAGCGATCGCATCAATAGTCCCGTCTACAATAGCCTGAATTAGGGCTTGGCGATCGTCTGGATTACCCAGAGGCGGGTCAACATTAAGATTCGGATCGTAGGGATTCGGCGCCCAGCCTAAACCACAGTCAGAAAGCCGCCCGGTAATGGCTTCTGTATCAAATAGTAAGTGCATCCAGGTGGTACTAGCGGTAATAGGTAGATGTCGCTGTTTAGCTTCCCGAATTAGTTGCACACCCCTAGCCGTAGAAACCCGCATGATATGAACCGGAGTTCCGATCGCCGCCACCAATTCCAGGACGGCGGAAATAGCCACAGTTTCGGCATAATCAGGAATCCCGGTCAAACCGCTATAGATAGAGGCGTAACCTTCCCGCATCACTCCTGAGTCCGCCAGAGTGCGATCGCAACAATACAGAGCGATCGTTTTTTTCAGCGGGTTAACATATTCCAAAACTCGCCGCCACAGATTAAGATTTCGATGAGCATATCCATCAGCAAAACCAATAATATTAGTAGTCGCCAATTCTGCAAATTCCGTCATCATTTCCCCCGCCGCACCCCTCGTCGCCGCCCCCCAGACATAAAAGCCATGGGGTGCTAAACCTTGCCAATGTTGAATCGTGGAGAGATTATCAGCAGGTGGTAGCATATCCGGTAAAATCCCCAGGCGGGTATAACCTCCCGCCCTAGCTGCCGCCTCTAAAGATGCAATAGTTTCCCGTTCTTCAAAGCCCGGTTCTCCCGTATGGCTATACATATCCACCAATCCCGGCCCCAAAATCATACCGTGGGAATCAATTATCTGAGTATGTTCTGGGTAATCATAAATCTGGGATTCAATAGCAGTAATATACCCATCAATAATCAGTACATCTGCCACTTGATCTCGTCCATCCATCGGGTCTAATACCCGCACCTGTTTCAGGAGTTCACTACTCATATTCACAGACCAGTCCTAGAGGGCTCCGGCGGCGGTTTGGTCAAGAATACTACCAGATAAATGGGTGGTAATATTCATAGTTTCTAAAACCGGGTTACCTTTAGCACCGTGGGGATAGTCAATTACGGTCACCGAACCATTACCCTGTTTAAAATTCCAGAAATGCTCTGGTGATAAACCCAATAATTGACACAACAGAGCCTTATTTACCGCATCATGAGCCACCACTAATCCCGTCAGGGGTTGGGAATCATATTTATTAATGATATTCTGCCATCCCAGGGCTACCCTTTCTCCTACCTGATTTAAGTTTTCACCTTCTGGCATCTGTACCGTTTCCGGTGCAGTTTTCCACTGATTTAATAAACCCGGATAATCATCCTCAATTTCCGATTCAAATTTACCCTCCCATAAACCATGGCTAATCTCTCGGAAATTGTCCTCAAATTGTAGTTCTATATCTCGGTGATATTCCAGGATAATTTCTGCCGTTTCTCGGGGGCGTGCCATGGGGCTACTGACCGCAAAATCGATTTTAATATCCTGGAGAAATTCGGCAGCTTTGCGAGCTTGTAATCGCCCGTTATCATTCAGCGGAATATCAATCTGACCTTGAAACTGTCCTTTTCGGTTCCATTCAGTTTCTCCATGGCGCACTAACAGCAGTCTCGGTCCACGATGTTCCGGGCGAAGGGTGGGGAGTTTCTCCCGCACATGGCTAGTGAGGTTCATCGATTCTAATTGTACGGCTGCGGGTAGTGGTAGTTCTCCGGGGGTGACATCACCAATATTGATAATGCTAATACCACAGTTAGACTGTTGAATACTTTGATAGAATTGGGGTTGAACTCCTAAAGCCGTAGCGATCAGCGATCGATTGATGCCGTTATGAGCCACTACTAGGATGGTTTGGTTGGTCTGGATAGAGACGTGTCGCCAAAATTGTTTGGCTTGCTCAAATAAGGCTAACACGGGGAAATGTTTATGCCCAGATTCTAATACCATGAAAAACTCATGGGGGCTCTGTTGCCAACATTGATAATCTTCGGGAAAGCGATCGCGGACTTCTTGGCGGGGGAGTCCAGCCCACAGAGGCAGATCAATTTCCATTAATAGGTCTGTCGGTTGCAACTGAGGGGCTGCATCCAGTCCAGAGCTAATCAATTGGGCTGTTTGTTGCGCTCGTTGTAGAGGACTGTGATAAATAGCATCGAACCTTAAACCCTGGAGGGCTTGGGCGACGCAGGTGGCATCAACGCGGCCCTGGTCGGTGAGAACCGAATCATCCAGGCGGCCCTGAATTCGTTTTTGGGCGTTGTAGGTACTCTGACCGTGACGGACAAGGATTACACGGGTCGTCATCTTAAAATTTTAAGTTCGATGGTAAGCCAGAAGCATTTTAACTTGTTTGGGGCAGTTTCCTACTACTCATTTATGATGTAAAGAGATGTTAAGGGTCTGTCCCAGCAAATCCTCAAGATAGGATTCTGATTAACGGGACTGTTGAAATGCTTAGGGCGTGGGCGAAATTGATGATGAATAATCAGATTACAGGCGATTACCATTGGGGTTTGATGGCTTTGTCTTTGGCAATGGCTGTGATTACCTCTTATATCCCTATGGATTTGGCTGTACAAGTCCGTGAGGGTCTATGGACGGCGAAACGGTGGGGGTTTTGGCTGTGCATAGGGGCGATCGCTATGGGGGCAGGTTTGTGGTCTATGGATTTTATGAGTATAGTCGCCCTAGAATTTCCCCTAGATGTTACTTATAACCTGTGGATGGCTTTGCTGTCGTTGTTGATGGCTATTATGGCTTCTGGGATGTTTCTGGGGCTCGCACTCAGAGAGCAGGCGAGTCGGTTTATCCTGATTACAGGTGGGATTTGTATAGGCACTACACTGGCTTTGATGGACTATCTGGCAATTAGCGCCATAGCCACGGAAGCTGAGATTGTTTATGATGCACATTTGGTGCTGTTTTCTGTGGCGATCGCTATTGATGTGGCTTTGATTTCTCTGTGGCTGGCTTTTCGACTTGAAGATAACCCTGTAGTCGAAAAAACTAGACAAAAGGTGATCAGTGCAATGGTTATGGGATTTGGTATCGGTGGAATGCACTATATAGGACTTACGGCGACTGGGTTTATACCCAAATTAATCACGCCTATTACTGTGAATCCCTCTTTGAGTCCCTCTTGGTTGGCGATCGCCGTAGTATTGGCCACGGTTATCTGTCTATTTTTTATTGTGTTAACTAAGTTATGGGATCACAAATTGGTCAACCAATTGGCGCGCGAAAAAGTTTGCCAAGACAATGAACAGCAGTTTAGGACTTTGATTCAGCAAATGCAGGTGGGAATGTTATTGCTGAATGCTAAGGCAGAAATTTTGGTTTTTAATCAGGCGGCATTGGATCTTTTACGGCTAAATATTGAACCAGATGACTTTCAGGTGTTCGGAGAGGGTTGGCATTTGGTGGTGGAGGATGGATCGCCGATTTCTTTGTCAGATTTACCTGTACAAAAAGCGATCGCTACAGGTGAAGCAGTGCATCATGTGGTTATGGGGTTTGATGACCCAAAAACCCAACAGCGACGGTGGTTATTGGTGAATGCCACACTACATCAGCCCGGAAACGACGTGACGCGGGTTATATGTACTATTAGTGATATTACTAATCAAAAGCAGACTGAAGAGGCTCTCAGGCGCAGTCAAGAACGATTTACTCTCGCGGTCGAGGGGGCTAATGATGGAATTTGGGATTGGGATATTTCTGCCGATGAGGTTTATCTATCCCCCCGGGGAAAAATTATGTTGGGCTGCGGACCGGATTTAGATTGTTTCTCTAATTTGGACTCGGCGCTAAGAATTATTCATCCAGATGACCGCCAGCGGGTGGAAGGGATGTTAAATCGGTATTTGGCTAAGGAAATTCCCGCTTTTGATGTGGAATATCGCACCGAATTAGATAATGGTGAACGGCGCTGGATTCGCTCTAGGGGGGTGGCTCTTTGGGATGAACATAACCAGCCCGATCGCATGGTGGGATTTCATACTGATGTGACAGACCGTAAAATGGCTGAACAGGCTCTCCGGGAAGGGGCGGAACAAGAACGCTCTATTCTGCAAATGGTTCAGCAAATGCGAAAAACTTTGGAACTTGAGCAGATTTTTAGTGCTACTACTGGGGAACTTAGACAGGCTTTAAATTGCGATCGCGTTTTGGTTTATCGCTTCCGGGAAGACTGGAGTGGAGAATTTATGGCCGAGTCCGTGACTGAAGGTTGGGTGCAACTTACCGCCACACCTCTGAAAACGAAAAATGTGCTTTTCGGTTAATGAATCATCACTGTGTGATTTCCGATACCTATTTGCCACAAAATCAAGGTGGTATTTATTGCCAAGGAGTCACTTATAGATGTGTTAATGATATTTATGAAATGGGTTTCGATGGTTGTTATCTGGAATTATTAAAACAGTTTCAAGCTAGGGCTTATATTATTACCCCGATTTTTTCCGGCTATCAACTTTGGGGATTATTGGCAGTCTATCAGAATTATCATCCCCGCAGTTGGACGACTGCTGAAATTCACACAGTCACACAAATTGGCTCTCAGTTGGGGGTGGCTGTTCAACAGGCGGAATTGTTGGCACAAACCCAAGAACAGGCTAGACAACTGCAACAGGCTAAAGAAATCGCCGATGCGGCTAATCGAGCTAAAAGTGAGTTTTTGGCGAATATGAGCCATGAGTTAAGAACTCCTTTAAATGCGATTTTGGGGTTTGCTCAACTGATGTCTACTAACCAGAATCTGGCTCCCGAAAAACGTCAACATATTGAGATTATTAATCGGTCGGGGGAGCATCTTCTCGGTCTGATTAATGATATTTTGGAAATGTCTCGGATTGAGGCAGGGGGGGCGACTCTTCAGGTGAATGCTTTTGATTTATATGACTTTCTGAAAAGTTTAGAGGATTTCTTTAAATTGCGGGCGACCTCTAAAAATTTACATCTGATTTTTGAGCGCCCTCAAGGTTTGATTAGGTATATTAAAGCCGATGATAAAAAGTTGCGTCAGGTGTTGATTAATTTATTGGTAAATGCCATTAAGTTTACTGATGAAGGTAGTGTGACGGTTCGGGTTTCTCACCAAAACCAGGATACCTCAGATATATTAAAATTTGAAGTGGAAGATACCGGGCTGGGAATTGCTCCCGAAGACTGTGAAGGACTGTTTGAAGCCTTTGCACAAACGGAAACGGGTTTAAATGCTTCCGAGGGTAGCGGTTTGGGGTTGGCAATTGCACAGCAATTTGTCACACTAATGGGTGGTGAAATTACTGTCCGTAGTTGCCTTAACCAGGGTTCGACTTTTTCGTTTACTATTCCAGTACAAAGGACTGAGGACAAGCCGAACCCAGCGATCGCATCTATTATGGATAGGGTCATCGGTTTGGCTCCTAAGCAGGCGCTCTATCGCATTTTGGTGGTTGAAGACCGAGAAAGCAATCGTTTATTGTTGGTGGAACTCCTGAGTGTCCTGGGGTTTTCGGTCAGAGCGGCTAACAATGGCTCCGAGGCGATCGCTATTTGGCAAGAGTGGAACCCTGACCTAATTTTGATGGATATGCGAATGCCTGTCGTCAATGGTTACGAGGCTACCCGCCAAATTCGCTCTCAGCCTGGTGGTCGGGATACCGTCATTATTGCACTGACTGCTAGTGCCTTTGAGGAACAAAGACAGGATATCATGAAGGTGGGGTGCAATGATTTGCTGCGAAAACCTTTTCAGCGAGGAGAATTGCTCAGTAAATTGAGTCAATATCTGGGTGTGGAATATATTTACAATACACAGCCGGAGATGTCCTCAAATTGGAATTATTCCCAAGAAACTGACAATATATAACCATCAAAAATTCACTTAGAAGCAATCAGATAAATGCCAGAATATTGGCGGGAGCAGGTCTATTCTGCTGCGGCTCAGGGTAGTGATTTACTACTATTAGACCTGATTAAGGAAATTCCCGCTCCGTACAGTAATCTGGCTAATACAATGACAGAATGGGTGGGAAATTTTCAGTTTGATAAAGTTCTGGAATTGGTAGAAACAACCAAACCGGAAGCACCTAAGATCCAACAAATGCCGAATTGAGTGAAAATCAGTGGATACACCAAAAGCAGATATTTTAGTCGTCGATGACAAGCCGGAAAATTTACACCTTCTCTCGGAAATTTTGATGCTAGAAGGATACAATGTCCGCAAGGCTGTTAATGGTAAAATGGCTTTGATGGCCGTCAAGACGGTGCAGCCTGATTTGATTCTACTGGATATTATGATGCCGGGAATGGATGGATATCAGGTTTGTAAAGAGTTGAAAAACAATCAAACATTAGCTAAGGTTCCGGTAATATTTCTCAGTGCTTTAAATGATGTTTTTGATAAGGTCAAAGCCTTTGGTGCTGGGGGTGTAGACTATATTACTAAGCCTTTTCAAATGGAGGAGGTTCTAGTGAGGGTGCAAAATCACCTGATGCTGAAGGAGGCGGAAAAGAAAATTCTGGAGTTGAATACTGAGTTAGAAGCCAGGGTTAAAGAACGCACTCAACAATTACAAATTGCTAATTATAAATTGTTGGAAATGGCTCTACATGACCCGTTGACTAAACTGCCAAACCGGGCCTTGTTTATGGACAAGATATCCTTAGTAATTAAGAGTGTCAAAGAGGGTAATAATCATGGTTTTGCGGTGCTGTTTATGGATTGCGATCGCTTTAAGGTGGTGAACGATTCCTTGGGGCATACAGTGGGAGATGAATTGTTAATTGCTATTGGCGATCGCATTCAAAAAATACTCAAAAATAATGATTTACTATCCCGCTTGGGAGGAGATGAATTTGCCATTATTGTACATGATGTTAATGAAATTGAACCAGTAAGGAATCTCGCCAATTCTATTCTTGAGGTGATGTCTTGTCCGTTTCAAATCTATAGCCGAGAGATTTTTATTAATATGAGTATCGGTGTAGTTCTCAGTAATAGAGACTATGAACAACCCGAACATTTATTGCGAGATGCAGATACAGCTATGTATCGTGCCAAAGCCCTAGGACGGGGACAATATCATATCTTTGACCCGGCTATGCACAAAGAAGCCCTGGATTTATTGGGTTTAGAAACTGACCTAAGACGGGCTATTGAAAATCAAGAATTAATCCCTTATTATCAGCCAATTATTAACTTAGAAACTGGTAAAATTTCGAGTATGGAAGCCTTGGTGCGTTGGCAACATCCCCAACGGGGCTTGGTCCCACCTGGTATGTTTATCCCCTTGGCTGAGGAAATGGGTATAATTACTACTATTGGAACTTTGATGCTGGTAGAAGCCTGTCATCAACTGAAAAATTGGCAGGAGCAGAAATTGGTAGATGAATCTGTTAGTATGAGTGTGAATCTCTCTGTCAGACAGTTTACCCAAGCCGATCTAATTGCAACGGTTGATGATATCCTGGCTGAAAGTGGTTTAAATCCTAAATGTCTGAGATTAGAAATGACTGAAAGTGCGATCGTCGAAAATACACAAACAGCCCGGACTATTTTAACCCAATTTCGCGATCGCCATATCGGTTTAAGTCTCGATGATTTTGGCACAGGCTACTCCTCCCTCAGTTATTTACACGCCTTCCCGGTAGATACCATAAAAATTGATAAGTCTTTTGTCAGTCTTTTAGACGGAACTCCCGAAAATCTGGGGCTAATTCCTGCCATCATTGGTATTTCTAAAACTTTGAATATGGTAGCCGTAGCTGAGGGAATAGAAACCGCCGAACAACTTGCACAACTGCGAGAACTAGAATGTAATAGCGGACAAGGATATTTCTTTTCTAGGCCTTTACCAGCTACTCAAATGGCTGAACTTTTGGCGAGCAATCCTCAATGGTAAAATCAAGTCATAAAAATCGATGATTTCCGGTCAATCCAAATATATGAAATTAAAACAGATAATTTTAAGCATTCTGACTTTCATCTCTATACTCTATGTGACTTTAAGCCTGCTCGGCAGTTGGAGTCAGCCCCAAATTCAAAGCCGTCTGGAACTGTATCAGACTAATTTAATTCTCCAGGCTTCTGAGTGGCAACCACAGACCGAAGACCGGGCGAATTTGCTCACCCTACGAGATAATATTATCGGGAAAGATCCGGTTAATGCTGCCCTGAAACAATACCAAAATGTACAGGAGTCTAACTACCAAAATTTACAGCGACTACAACCCAATCAACCCTCACAATTTTCGCGGGGAGAATTAGCACAGACCATAGGTGAGTTAGAATTGCGAATTGGTATTATCCAAGCGGTGCTGGGAGACTCCCAAAAGGCGATCGCTACTTGGGAATCGCTAATTTCTGAAAATGGTAACTATCCCACCAGTGACACAGCGGAAGTATTAGTAGGACTCTGGACAGAACCACCAGATATAGTAGCTGATGCCGAAGATATTTTACAGGCAAATTTAGAGGGTTGGTTCAGTTTTCAAACTTTAGCCCAACTCTACACTTTACAAAACCGTGAAGATGTCTTACAACAACTAAATAATCAACAGCAGAAAACGTCAGAAAATGCCGTCTATAAATTAGCCATTGTTTCCGCTATTCCTGGCTTTGGGTTGGTGTCGGGAATTATCCTATCCATCATTTTAGCAGTGCAATGGTTCCTGAAACGTGAACAGGCAATTATCAACCGTAATGCTGATGTTGAATGGTCTGTTCCTTGGACTGCGGAAACGATTGTGCAAGTGTTTGTTTTAGGTTTTTTCCTAGTTGGACAGTTATTAATCCCATTGATTTTCCAACTCCTCGGTTTAAGACCGGCGGCGGGAGATGTGAGACTGCAAGCCTTTTATATCCTCATAACTTATATGATTTTAGTGGGTGGTGGCTTGGGGGTTTTATATCTGTCTATCAAATCATTTTTCCCTCTCCCGGAAGGTTGGTTTAGGTTCAAATTATGGGATAGTTGGTTATTATGGGGTTTCGGTGGCTATTGTGTAGCTTTACCCTTAGTGATTTTAACTTCCTTAGTCAATCAAAGATTATGGGATGGTCAAGGGGGAAGTAATCCGATATTACCCATAGCTTTAGAAAATCGAGATCCGGTAGCTTTAGGGATATTTTTCTTTACCGCTTCTATAGCAGCACCTTGGTTTGAGGAGGTGTTATTTAGGGGGTTTCTGTTACCGTCCCTTACCCGCTATTTTTCCCTGTGGGGTGCAATTATAGCCAGTGGGTTGCTGTTTGCTGTGGCTCATTTGAATGTCTCGGAAATTTTGCCTTTATTCGTGTTAGGAATTGTCCTGGGATTTGTCTATACACGATCGCGTAATCTCTGGGCTCCTATGTTATTACACAGTTTATGGAATAGCGGCACCTTAATAAGTTTGTATATCTTAGGAAGTGGCGCTAATTAGTCTATAATAAAGCCCCAGAAGTCAAAGATCTGGGGAATCTTCCGAGGAATAATCCCTGGTCGGATAGCCTCGCCGCCGCATACCCTTAGAAGCGATCGCCAATAATAAACCCGTGAGTAGGGATAACTCCAAATGAGTGTACCAAGTCGCCACCCCCAAGGACAGCAAAGCGATCGCACCAACCATCAAAACCTGAATTCGCCTAGACATAAAAAATCACAAACCCAACCATTCAATTATAATAGTCATTCAACTGATAGACCATTATCGATAAGTTATCCCTAATATCAAACCATGACCACAAAACCCCGCCATTACCATATCACCACTTTCGGATGTCAAATGAACAAAGCCGACTCCGAACGTATGGCAGGCATTTTAGACGAAATGGGGTTAACCTTCGTTGAAGACCCAAACCAAGCTGATATCGTCCTTTACAACACCTGTACCATTCGCGATAACGCCGAACAGAAAGTCTACTCCTACCTGGGGAGACAAGCGAAACGGAAACAGGAAAATCCCAACCTCACCCTAATTGTAGCGGGATGCGTCGCCCAACAGGAAGGAGAAGCACTCCTGCGTCGGGTTCCCGAACTGGATTTGGTCATGGGACCGCAACACGCCAACCGTCTCCAAGACCTATTAGAGCAAGTATTTGAGGGTTCCCAGGTGGTGGCGACTGAACCGATTAATATTGTGGAAGACATCACCAAACCTCGCCGAGATAGCAATATCACCGCCTGGGTGAATGTAATTTATGGTTGCAACGAACGCTGTACCTATTGCGTAGTTCCCAACGTCCGAGGAACCGAACAGTCCCGCACCCCGGAAGCTATCCGGGCGGAAATGGAAGAATTAGCCAGGGCGGGTTATAAAGAAGTTACACTGCTGGGACAAAATATTGATGCCTATGGTCGCGACCTCCCCGGTTCTACCCCAGACGGTCGTCACCAACACACTTTGACAGACCTGCTCTATTATGTGCATGATATACCCGGTATTGAGCGTATCCGTTTCGCTACCAGTCATCCTCGCTATTTCACAGAAAGGTTAATTCGCGCCTGTGCGGAACTTCCCAAGGTGTGCGAACATTTCCATATCCCGTTTCAGTCGGGGGATAATGATGTGCTAAAGGCCATGGCGCGGGGATACACCCATGAAAAATATCGTCGGATTATTAATACTATTCGCGAGTATATTCCCGATGCGTCAATTAGTGCTGATGCGATCGTCGGGTTTCCGGGAGAAACAGAGGCGCAGTTTGAGAATACCCTAAAACTGGTTGATGATATTGGTTTTGACCTGTTGAACACGGCGGCTTATTCCCCCCGTCCGGGAACTGGGGCGGCGTTGTGGGAAAATCAGCTTTCTGAGGAGGTGAAAGCCGATCGCCTACAACGGTTAAACCGACTGGTGAATGTGAAGGCTATGGAAAGATCCCAAAGATACCGCGATCGCATTGAGGAGGTATTAGTCGAAGGCACAAACCCCAAAGACCCCAGCCAGGTGATGGGACGTACCCGTGGTAATCGTCTGACGTTTTTTAAAGGGAATTTGGCGGAACTCTCAGGTGAACTGGTGAAAGTGAAGATTATAGAGGTGCGGGCATTTAGCCTCACCGGAGAACCTATTGAGTTATATGTGACCCTATGAATACTAAAATTTTTAAAACAATCGGTTTTGTCTCTCTGCTGGGGATGGTTTGGGTAAGTGCGATCGCTTGTCAGAAAAACCCTCAAGCCCAAAATAATGCCATTCAGGTCGCCCCAGCCGGTCCTATGCCTACAGTAACTCAAAATCCCCCTTCTCTGGCGCAACCGGGTCAGGGGGGTATGAATTTACCGAGACCCAGAGATAATGGCGATTATACCCGTTCAACTCATACCACCTGGGAAGTGACAGACAGAGACCCCAACGGTTTAAACTGTCGCATGGCTAATAATCTCAGCAGCTATAACCAACTTCTGGCTAACCAGGGTCAGGTGACTATGAATATCAAAAACTGGCCAGTAGTTGGCACGATCAAACAAGGACAGGATTTTGAGATTAATCTGGGTCCGGCCGGATTTGGTATTGTTTATGATAACGAAAACCAACCCTGGATGTATGTTGAACGTACTGATGAACAAGGGGCCGCGAGTAATTGTTTTGTGCGGGCTAACCATCGTTTTGTACAACCGATCGCCACTCAGAATGTCTTATGATTAAGCCCTCCTGGGTGAGGACGGGTTGATTGATATTGTCGGTGGTGGATATTTAGGAACCCACCCCGACATTTGTGCTAATTTTGTTGACTTCCTGATTGTTTCAGATAGCCTCATAGAGGTTCATCACATCAGCGATCGCCATACGAGAATAAGCCCCCAAAGTCAGAGGGGAGGTGTGATCATGTTCCAGGTGATCCGCCGCCGCACAGGCGATCATCGCCGCATTATCAGTGCAGAATTTCATCGGAGGGAACAAAACCCTTAAATGGTTTTCCTTAGCCGCTTCCTGTAACAAATGACGGAGGCGACTGTTAGCAGCAACTCCCCCCCCAACCGTAATAGTATCCAATTGGTAATTGAGGGCGCAGGCGATCGCTCGTTTGGTTAACCCCCTGGCAACTGTATCCTGAAAGCTGGCTGCCAGGTCTGCCACGGGCAGTTCGACCCCTTTTTGGTTGAATTTATCCACCAAACGTAAGACAGCCGTTTTCAGGCCGCTAAAGCTGGAATCATAGGGATGATAGCCGCCCCCAGGTAGGGAAATGCGACCCTCTGGGAGAGGGAAGGCTTGGGGGTTCCCACTGGCTGCAAGGCGATCGATAACCGGGCCGCCTGGATAACCGAGGTTGAGTAAACGAGCCACCTTATCAAAGGCTTCTCCCGCCGCATCATCGCGGGTTTGACCCAAAGTTTCATACTGACCACAACCGATGACCCGAATTAAACTGGTGTGGCCCCCAGAAACTAATAAACAGAGAAATGGTGGTTTTAAATCCGGTTCACTGAGGTAGGACGCATAAATGTGACCTTCTAGGTGATGGACTCCTAAAAATGGCTTCTGGTGAACCATCGCTAAACTTTTCGCCGCTGTGATTCCCACTAATAGCGCTCCCACTAACCCCGGAGCGCAGGTAGTAGCGATCGCATCAATATCAGTCCAGTCCTGATTAGCTGAACTTAGTGCTTCGGTAATTAGGGGGTTGACCATTTCCAAATGTTGCCGGGAGGCCACCTCTGGCACTACCCCCCCATAGGGGCGATGAATAGGGATTTGAGAAGCCACCACATTACTGCAAACTTTACGATTCTTTACAATTGCTACCCCTGTTTCGTCACAACTTGTTTCAATTGCTAAAACTGTTGCCATTGGCTGATAAATTTAATCATAAGATTGAGTTACATCTAGTAGCTTATCCCCAGAAAGAGATTAAATGGGTGTCAAGAGTCTGAATTCAAAGTAAGATGGCTCCTAAGCCCTTAATCCGTTGGGATTGTACAAAAAACTTATTGTTTTGTAACAAAAGGAAACAAATCTATGCGACGATTGTTGGCTCTAGTTCTCGCTCTCGGTCTTTGGTTCGGTGGTAGCGCAGCCGCCGAGGCTTATAACCTAACTCCCTGCTCCGATTCGGCTGCATTTCAGCAACGGGCCCAAACTTCTATCGCCCGCAGTGCTAACCCAGACCAAGCTAAAGCTCGGTTCGAGCGCTATTCCCAAGAACTCTGTGGCGAAGATGGCCTACCTCACCTGATTACAGATGGTAGCCTGTCCCACGCTGGCGATTTCTTAATCCCCAGTGTTCTATTCCTGTATATCGCCGGATGGATTGGTTGGGTAGGTCGTTCTTACCTCCAGTATGCTCAGAAAGATAAAAAGCCCACCGAAAAGGAAATCATTATCGAAGTTCCCAAAGCTGTGCAATTGATGCTGGGTGGATTTCTCTGGCCTCTGGCTGCTCTCAAAGAAATGACCACCGGGGAAATGTTTGCTAAGGATAATGAAATCACCGTTTCTCCTCGCTAAGAGATTCGCGGATGTAGCTCAAGCCTTTGGCGGTTTAGTTTAAGGGAATTTTTCCCAAATTGTATCGAATGTTTGGCATATCAATTAGGAGACTCAATTCATGCAGGACTTTTTGAAATATTTGTCTACTGTGCCAGTTTTGGCAGCGGTTTGGCTGTTAATTACTGCTGGTATTCTGATCGAATTTAATCGGTTTTTCCCCGACCTTCTGTTTCATCCCCTCTAGGGATTAGAACCGGAAAAATGGGCAGGTTGCCCTAAGTGGCGATCGCATCATTAACAAGAGATTGATATTTATAGGGGTGATGATAAATTGCCCCTATAATATTGTCCTGGTCTACCTGCTCCCTAGTGGGATTATTGACCATAATAAAAATCACTTATTTTTCTGATTCCGTATCGATGAAATCCTACACTGCTGCCGCGATCCAAATGACCAGTCTGCCTGATTTGCAGAAAAATTTGTCAGAAGCTCGCGATTTAATTGAACTAGCTATTCGTCAAGGCGCTGAATTAATTGGCTTACCCGAAAACTTCTCGTTTATGGGTGAGGAAGAAGATAAACTTATGCAGGGTTCAGAAATTGCCGAAGAAACCGAAAAATTTTTGAAAACTACCGCCCAACGTTTTCAGGTAACCCTTTTGGGTGGAGGGTTTCCCGTTCCCAAAGGAGAAGGTAAAGTCTGCAATACCGCCTTGTTAGTAGACCCCACAGGTCAGGAGTTAGCACGATATGAAAAAGTGCATCTTTTTGATGTCAATGTACCTGATGGAAATACTTACTGCGAGTCCGCCACAGTGAAAGCTGGGACCGATTTCCCACCTGTTTATAATTCCCCAGAATTGGGTCAGTTGGGTTTATCTGTATGTTATGACGTGCGGTTTCCAGAATTGTATCGGCATTTATCTAAACAGGGAGCCGAGGTGTTATTTGTTCCCGCCGCCTTTACCGCCTATACCGGGAAAGACCACTGGGAAGTTTTGCTAAAAGCTAGAGCGATCGAAAATACTTGTTATGTGATTGCTCCCGCCCAAACTGGTTGTCACTATGGCCGCCGCCACACCCACGGTCACGCCATGATTATTGATCCTTGGGGAATGATACTAGCTGATGGGGGAGATCAGCCAGGAGTCGCCTTAGCTGATATTGAACCCACCCGCCTCCAACAGGTCCGTCGCCAAATGCCATCCCTGAAACATCGGGTATTTTAGCACATCAGCCACTAAGGTGCGTCAGTTGCCGATTATTGATTGTTCACCAGTCGCTTAATACATTGCCCTCACCCTAAATCTGGATCCCAGAGAGGGAGAGGGACTTTGAGAGGTGATCAGATGATTTCTGAACAGGCTGTATTGATTGGCGAGGCGGGTTCTGACGCACTCCATGAGACTGGGTGATTGGGAAATAATTTGAGACTCGTAACCTATGTATAACTAATACAAAAGTTGATTTATCCTTTTTATAACTCTATGCGAACCCACTTTTCGCTACAGTAGACAGGAACGAGTTTTCACAAAATGGATGGTTCTATCAGTTTTGGGGATAATCTCCCCATTTTCCATGTTTTCATCTTTAGGAGTTGATCCCGTGCCACTGTTGGCAAACACCATCGAGGGAATTAGCGAAGCTCCCGAGGCTGATGGGAATATGGTGTTATTGGCGGTACTACTCAGCCTAATTGCCATTTATACAGCCAGTAAAGTTGGTGGCGAGTTCTTCAACTGGTTAGGATTTCCCCCAGTTTTAGGAGAATTAGTCGGCGGGGTAGTCATTGGTATTTCAGCACTGCACTTAGTCGTATTTCCTGAAGGTGGTGTCGGCGCTTCTGACTCCGTGATCATGCAAATACTGTCATCGACAGCAGGGTTAGATATCAGTGCTGCTGGAGCCACCTTTGAGGCTCAAAGTGAGGTGATCTCAGTTCTCGCTGAAATTGGTGTGATCGTCCTACTATTTGAAATTGGCTTAGAATCCAATATTCGTGAACTGCTGGAAGTAGGGGTTCAATCCCTAGTGGTGGCAATTGTGGGGGTCGTGGCTCCATTTTTCGCCGGAACCATTGGCTTAATTCTCATCTTTAATGTTCCGCCTGTGGCTGCAATTTTCGCTGGTGCCGCTTTGACTGCTACCAGTATCGGGATTACCTCCCGTGTGTTAGCTGAAATTGGCCGCTTGTCTTCTAAGGAAGGTCAAATTATTCTCGGCGCGGCGGTCATGGATGACATCCTCGGAATTATTGTCCTAGCGGTGGTGGCTAGTTTAGCCAAAACCGGAGAAATCGATGTTACTAACATTATCTTCCTGATTATCAGTGCCACTGTGTTTCTGGTGGGTGCAATTTTATTGGGAAGGTTCTTTAATGATACTTTTGTGACTCTGGCTCAACAGTTCAAAACCCGTGGTCGGATTGTGATTCCGGCTTTTATTCTGGCGCTGTTGCTGTCCTATATCGCTGCCGCTATTGGTTTAGAGGCGATTTTGGGTGCTTTTGCTGCGGGGTTAGTCTTGGATGAAACTGACCCAGGAAAGGAACTCGAAGAACTTACTAGACCGATTTCTGATGTGCTGGTACCGATATTTTTTGTTACCGTTGGGGCGAAAACTAATTTAGAGGTTCTTAATCCTGCTGTTCCTGACAACCGCCAGGGACTCGTGATTGCTTCTTTTCTGATTGTTGTGGCAATTTTCGGAAAAGTTATCTCTGGGTTTAGCGTCTTTGGCGTGGAGAATATCAACCGATTGGCGATCGGGGTCGGTATGATTCCCCGGGGCGAGGTCGGTTTGGTATTTGCAGCCGTAGGCTCTGACAGTGGCGCTTTGTCGCCTTCTCTGGATGTCGCAATTATCTTGATGGTGATTCTGACTACTTTTGTGGCTCCGCCTTTGTTGCGGGTGGTGTTCCGTGATGATGAACCGACGGCTACGGAACCGGAAACTACTGCTTGAACTAAAATAGCGACCCACTCAGCCACGATAGAAACAGGTGGGGGTTCAATGGCCAAGATTGTGGCATGATCCTACCATGGGGTGTATGGGGGCAAAAGTTCCCGCCACACCCCACCCCCACCTCGCTGTCTTTGGGTGAGGGAGCTTCATTAGTCAATCCTTAAAATATTCTGAATTTATGTTGATCGCTCGGTTCGATAAAACCGGGCTTTTTTTCTTTTCTAGTTAGGCTGTTGGTGATTAGCGGGGGATTCACTGGTTCCGAACCTGATATTTCGAGAAATATTTTTGTATGGTAATCTATATGGGTAAAGAGCATGATTTAATCTCAAATTAGGTTAACATTTTACGGCAATACGGTATAATACCAAGTATGGTGCGAGACCTTCGGGTATGAAATAGAGCTGAAATGGGCGTGGGGACTACCCGGTGAGGACTTCAACCCCTTGGTTGATTGGATCGCATCCATGGCCATCCCATAACACAGCCTGATTTTTTTGCCCACCTTCGAGACTTCCAATATT
>NZ_JARPLU010000110.1:0-17436 GCF_032349615.1 Limnospira sp. PMC 1279.21
TGCTATCGTCGCATTGTCAGGCAATAGCCGGATAAATGTCGCGTAAATGTATCAGATTGCGGTTCTTGGTGGGTTTGGGATGCACTTCCCCACCCCCAGCAGTTTTTGGAGACGGTGGGACTTAGGGAAACTATTGATTGAGTTGGGCTATGGCAACTCAAATTAGGGCTGGGAGTATCGCGCCACTGACTGATTGGGATTCAACTGTCTCAGGTGGTACTTCTTGCTGTTGATTTTTTAGTCATAAGTATAGCCACGCCAGCACCACAGGTTCATCTAATGCGATCGCTCCTCCCCTTGTCAACCCCTTTATTCTTTTATGGCGGCGATTTGAGCCAGGGATTATAATGGATAATCATAAAAAAGGAGATGTTTCGGAAGGAGAATTGAGAGGGGATGGAGTGGCAAAGTGTGGTTAACTCGATTGATGAGTTTGTGTTTGAAAAAACTGGGGAACACTTGGATAGCCTGCAATTGGCGATTTTAAAGGGAGTGCTGAATGGCCATAAGTATAGTGCGATCGGCAAGCAGTACGGATGTAGTACAGGTCATGCCAAGGATAAGGGATACGAACTATGGCAGTTATTATCAAAAGTCTTTGATCAAGATGTTAATAAATCAAATTTAGTCGCTACAGTTGAGCGTTTAGGGTTTGTAAATTATCAACATCATATTGTCAAGAATTCTGTCAAAATAAGTAATATTAATTTCTGTGGCAATTATGAAACAGCCAATTTAGAAAATCCGGATAAAGTCCATCCTGAATCTCCAGTCACAAATACCATATATGAAGACGAAATAGTTGAACAGATATTGCAAGAGACTAAATTTAAGGCGGTGGAGAAACTAAGTAAACTCGGTTTAACACCGGAACAAATTGCCGAATCCCTAGATTTACCCTTACCAGAAGTTGAGAATTGGATAGAGTAACTTTATCCTCAGTAGTATGAATCAATAATTGTTAAAAAATCTTAAATTACCTTCACAAGCTTATTGAATCTTATTGAATTAGATTCATAAGCTTCATAAGTGTGATGCAATTTTTTCGATATAATCTAATGATTATTAATACACATCGCAATTAATTTAGGAGAATTTTTACGATAAAATTGTAAATTAAAATCACCATAAAATTTTGCCCTTGGAAATATCTGATTGTAAATGAGATGCAAATCATCTGCTTTATGTAAATACAGCGAATAGTCAAACTTAAGAATAATGTTGAAGCTTCTTTTCTCTATCACTTCATTATATATGATAATTTTTGATTGAGATGGCCTGGGAACCTCTTTAAATAAATAATCTTGATCTTGATGAAATTTAGACCTAAAGCTTTCGCTATTAATGTATTGAATATTGTCAGTTTCAATAATTAATTTATTCCAATAATGGCGAAATTTGTGGAGTTTATTTAATTCTGCCTCAACTTGTTGGTAATTCAAATGAAACAATACATTAAATGGATAAATAATGTTACATCTCTCCTTAACTTCTGTTATATCTGTAACATAACAGAAGTTGTCGTTCGATCCTTTTTCTTGAATTTTGTTGAGGAAAAAACCTTGATAATCTTCATCAGTTTCTATGCCAAAAACTCTGTAGCCTTGTTCAAGAAGATGCAAAGTAATTCTTCCCGTTCCTGAGCCAAACTCAACAACAGGAATATTCTTCTCTAATAAAGTGTCATACATCACAAAATCCGGCGAATAATCTTTGTATTGTGCTTCATACATTAATGATTTTAAAAATTTAGCTTGCATAATCACCAAATGTAATTACAAGGTTATATCGATCTTGATCGCAGTCTTCTGGAAGTGGGGTTAAATCATGAGGAGTAGAATCACCAAGATAGAAAAGAGTCGCACTATTGGGAACAGCTTTGTATCTTGTAATTGGCTCGTTAGTATTTTCACCTTTCCAAAATCTCAGATCATGCTCTCTACCTGTCGGACTTTGTAAAAGCCAGTTAAAACGAACTAATAATTGTCCGCCCAAAGAACTATCAGCGTGTTTAGTGATAAACTCATTTGACCTCATGTGAAAAGCATACACTTCACGAAGTTCATTAACTTTCATCCCTGTCAATTTTCTGATCACTTTTAATAAAGTATCAGATTCTAGCTTCGCAATTAAATCTTTAAACACTTGGGGCGAATTATCTTTTTTAGAGTATTCCCAAATATCAAAAGCTTCTTGAGTATATAGTATGTTGTTTTCTCCTGTTCTTCTAATCCAAGCGTTGCATAATTTTAGCTGGGTTAATAGCTCTTTTGCCTCTTGATTAGAAAGTATAGGAGCAATATGAACAACCGGATTTTTCTCAGTCATTAATTGTTGGGGCAATTCAGATTCTTCATAATCAAAAAGAGGTCGGTCTAGAGTGATTATTTCAGCATCTTGAAAACCATTTTTAGCATACTCATCTTCATAACTTATTTTGTATGTAATACTATATGTATCTTCAGGTTCATTTTGTTCTTGCTCTGAATACCAGGAAAACCACTGAACATCATCAGGAATTTGACAAACTTCTCCATCGTTGTAAAATAGCACAGCAAATAGCTCTGAGGTTTCCGGTACAACCACTAATTCTCCAGGAATTAGGTAATTTTCACTGATTAAAATAGGTTTACCATTTAGTACATCAACCCTTTTATATAGCATTAAAAAGGGGCAATTTCCTTCATAGTCACAAGGAAGATAAACACCGTTTGCTATAAGTTTTTTATTATGCTCGTATCGGCTAGATTTGGCACTATCATCAATCAAAATTAGCAGTGAATTTTTATGTTCATCTGAGTATTTAGCATATAGGTCTTTGACTAAATTATAAGGGCCAATAAAATAAACATCATCAATTTTTGTTCCCGGAGTAACTTTGACAACCTGGCTGGCATTTAGTAATCCAGATACATTACTAAGAATTTGTTCAACATTATTAGAAATCAGATTGATCGGATAACGAATTTTCATTGTTTGATTCCTTATTGATAAGTGATTACCATGCAAACTCTCTCACCAGATATCACTTCACTGACTGAGTGAAAAGATTCCTGATTCATTTCAAAAATAAAGGCTGTATTGGCATTAAGTTTATATGAAGCAAAAGGTGATTTCAGATTAAATATTGAATATAAGTTTAATTCTCCTCCTTCATAAGTTTCCGGATCGGATAGATAGCAAACTATTCTAAATTTTTCACCGTATTCATTATAATCATTGTGAACGATATTAAAGTTAGGTTTAATTAGTTTGTGAAACGAGATAGCCACACATTTTTCTAGAGATATTCTGAATAAAGGTTCTAAACTATGGATAAAATTACTATGAAAAAGAAAGCTAAATTTTTCCCTATCTGCTTCTTGATTCAGAAAATACTCTTCAATAAGTTTCCTTTGAATGATGTATTGAGGAAAATCAACATGATCGTAATATGTCCAAGGAGATTGTTGGGCAAATTCACGGAGCATTTGGAACTGCTCTGGAGAGAAAAAGTTTTCTTTGATATAGTGTTTGTAAGGTTGTTCTAGTAGCTGCATTTTTCTTAACTATAGGTTACACAAATACAATATCTGATGCCTTTGCCGATCGTTTGTACTTCATGAAAAAAATCGTCGGTTAAACGAAAGCCAAACCAAGAGTTCATGGGCATCTTTAATTCTTCATAAACGGTTTGTCCATCTAAATCAAAAAGTCTTAAACACCCTCCTTCATAATCATCTGGTTTAGATAAGTAGTAAACAATTCTAGCTAATTGACCAAATTCGTTTTTGTCGGTATGTTTTTGGCTAAAATCACCTATATCCATTTTATGAAAAGTGAAGTCTACGCACTTTTCTAATTTAATCTTCAATGCTTCTGAGAGTAGGGAAATAAAATCCTCTGAAATGAATTTTTCAATGATTGCTTGATTCTGAATGTAACATTCAGTTTCATAGTCAATACTGCTGACTTTATATTTGTAACTACCTTTATCGTAGAGTTCCCATTCTAAACTACTGACGCTAACCATCATAGCATGATATTCACTTAACGTCAAAAAATTTAAGCATTTGATATGTGGATATGGGTTTTTAAAATTTTTCATAATTTATACTTAATCTATACTTGAATTGATCAAAGGATAATTAATCAGCAATTCTCATTTTGACCCGCATCCTGTCCAAAATGCCCGATGATGCCCAATCTTGAACGAAAGAATGGGGCTTTCAAGAATCGCTCTTGAGATAATTCTCAATAAGCTGGGGCAAAATTTCCATAATGAGAATTGCTGATAATTAATTACCAAACTTGCATCCAACCTGAAATAATGGTATCATAAAAACAATTAAAAGCTGTAACCGCACTACATTACTAAAACTGAGAAGATTAATTATGTTCAAGGAAACAGACCTCTGTACTTTAGATGATTTGTTAGTACAAGGTAAATGGAAACAAGCTAATCGTTACACAGGACAGTTAATACATTCAAAGCTAGAAAAAATTACAGGTAAAAATACTTTTATGTGCGAGATAGTTGATTATCTTCCTCAATTTTCTCAAGATCAATTAAAAATAATTGATAATCTTTGGGTAAACAACAGCAATAAACATTTTGGCTTTTCCATCCAAAAAATAAAATGGAGTGAATGTTATAGTGAAGATACTGATAATTTCAAAATGGCGTATCAAGAGTTTTGTCAGCGAATCGGATGGATAAAAGGAAATAGATATCTGGAGAATACAGATCTTGATTTTTCTCTTAATGCCCCACAAGGACACCTGCCTGAACTCTGGGGTGGTTCTTGGCTTGTTATAAATATGATGTTTGGTCATGCAGTAGGGCATGGTTTTAGCTCTGATTTTGGTGATTTTACCATTGATTTTATTAGTCTTTTTTGAGATTTATAATATTGAATATAATATTGCCAATAGTCATGAGATACGCTCCCTTATAAGCATTAGACATCTCCAATAATTGCCCGTCACAAAGCCAGATCAAGGCTTTATATCTGATTTTTGGAGATGTCTATTAGGAAAAATTATATTCAGTTAAAAATATGAACTGCCAACTGTCTTTAAAACTCGGATCTTCCGGGTTAGCGGTAAAAACTGTATTAAATTACACACTTGGCAGGCTTGAAAATGCTTTAAAGCCTTGCCAAATATAGACATAAGTCTGGCTTATCACTATAGATCCGGGAGAGCCTAAAACTCATCGCTAACTTCATTAAATATTTATATTATTGAGTGCTTTTTAAAATGTTTTTTGTATAAAATAAATTTTTCTTCTGACAATACTGAATTAATTGGTTTGTTTCTTGTTGAATAATTAATCTTAATGACTGATAGTAATTTAACAAGGCTTGATCTAATAAAAGCTTGCCCTCATCATTATAATATTTATGATAAGCATTATTGCTGATGACAGTGGATGACTTTTGCCGATAGCCATCAGAAATTAAATCATTCAAGTCTAATCCACCCAGTAATATAACTGTATATTTTATAAGCTTTTCCTGATGAACAGAATTATAATTCTCGGCTGCACAGAAAAAATATTTAATTCGATAGTAAACATCATTACTAATATCACTAAAGTTAATTTTATTTTCTATTAAGGGACTTTTATATCTTGTACTCTCAAATAAATAGCGATCGAATTTCTCCCGATCGTCTCTTGAAAGTAAAGAAGTTAATCTTGGATAGTATTTTTGATACAGTAGAATGGATTCATAGGTTTTGAATAACTGAGAATCACTATCTACTAAATCGTCTATAAATCTGCCAATTAAGCAAAAGTAAAGAATCTTTTTCAAGAAACTTACATTTGCGCGATCGGGAAATTGATTGTGGGTTAGCTGAAAATAGGGGATGGCAAAACGCAGTAAATACATTTGCACAAAAAGAATTAGCAAATCTTCTCTTATCTCTAAATCATAGTCATTTTTGAGAGAAAGAATGTAGTTTTCTTCCTCCTCAAACAATTCTTCAAGGGTTTCAAATTTTTCAATCTCGCATTCTGAAAGAGTATATATGTTACCAAAATTATGTATTTCTTTTGTTAGCATTGTTAATCCAACTGTATAATTACATCACACTCTCTTTTATATTTAGCTTCGTGTAAAGCTACTAAAAGTAAACGCTTGTTTTTCTCCTCTTTAATAGCTGACCAGATTAATTCTGCCATATCTTGATCGATATTTGCAAGAGGTTCATCTAAAATCAAAATCGGTCGATCTATTGAGAGAGTATTAATTACAGACAAAACTCGGCGCTGTCCAACGCTTAATCCAATAACGTCTCCTGTAACTAAAGTATTTTCTGCTTGAGGAAGCTTGGCAATAATCTTATGATATGCTTCAAGGCAATAAGAGTTAGTGACCTTACCATTAATAGTATATAAATCAAGATTTTCTTTGACTGTCATTTCTGCCAGTTTTGGTTCTTGTGGTAGATAGGCGATTTCATCAGCTATTTCAGATACTTCAATAGTAATATCACCATTAATGTTAACATTCAAATTAGTATCTAAACGACCAGCAATTATTTTCAATAAAGTAGTTTTGCCTACCCCTGAGTCACCAGCAATACAAGTAATCTTACCTTTTTCAAGACTGAATTGCCTAAAGTCAATTTTTTTGCTGCTGTCATAAGCATATTTGAAACTATCAATATGAACAGATTTAAAATCAGTGATTGTTTTTTTACCTTCCAGGGATTGATCAAATAGCTGATTGCGATAAATACTTTCAAAACGAACAAAATCAATACGCTGATTTTGCAGAATAGGAATTACTCTTGCTAGATTAGCCAAAGGAGAAGTAATTTTAGAAGCAAATAAATACAATGTGGCAGCAGTGGAGATGCCAAGACTATGGTTAGTGCTTGAGAGTATTGCTACTATAATAACTACCAAAGGAGCTAAAGAAGCCATCCCCGAAAGAACACCATAAAGTAATGAGCCATAAAATCCTTGCAATGAAATTGCGCTGGAATACTCAGTAATATTAGGTGAGATTTTGGCGATGAATTTTTGAAAAACTTCCTTGGGTCTTAAACTATCACTCAAGGAAACTGAAGAACGTATATTTCTACCTACAGTTTCTTCCATCAAAGCATAGTTTCTAGAGGCAACTAAAGCTTTAGGACTCAATATTAAAAGCAAGATAATCCAGCATAAGAAAATTAATAATAATGAATGACCTGCCATTGTATTTTCTTGGTAAGTTCCCCAAAGCAAAATTCCCAGTGTAAATATTGATCCCACTGTGTTGGCTAGTACATTGTGAAAAAATTCTGAGATTTGCCTGATGGTAAGCCAACGTTGTACTACTGTAGATTCCTGTTTTTTGACCTTTTCTGCTGTTTGGGAATAGACTAACTGGTTGATAATTTTCGGAGTAAGTTTGTGATTAAGTAAGGCAAAGTTCCAAGAAATAGACCAAGCAATAACAACATCACAAATCATCCCAATAAAGATGATAACTAAAGCCACTGTCACACAATTGACAATGATCTGTTGTTTGCTTGCAGCACCCTCAGCAAAAGTTTGGTAAAGCCAACTCGCTTTGTTGATATCCCTGGACGGGTCAACTTGTGACACCGCAATATTTAAGGCTTCAATGGAGTAAAGTATGGTGTAGGAAACAAAAACTTGCAAAAGTACAGATAGAACAAATGGTTTCCAGATATATCTAAAAAATCTGAAAATAACTAAAAGAGATTTAAGCGATGGGATTGTAATGGAAATAAGCATTACTAATTTTTTAGGGATTGACTTGATTTTTAAAGGTATTAAATTCTTCTTCTAGTTTGTTCAAATATTTCTCTAAATGTTGGAAATTTTTTTTGCAGTATCTTAAACCTTCATTCCACTCATCAATATTAGAAGTAAATATTTGGAACTCTTGATCAAGTTCAGATTTATATTGCTCAATACAAGACAAATAACAAATTAATTTGCCAACTCGCCATAAGTAAAATTCTCCAGGGGAATTTTGTGAATTAATGCCATCAAGATAACTATCAGCATCATAAAAATATTGTAATGCTGCCTTAAAATCGCCTAAATGTATTTCGCAGTTACCTAAATTAATCTTTAATTTAAAATTTTCTCTTTGATTTTTTTCAGCAATAATTTCTTTTAATTGTTCTAGTTGTTTCTTGGCTTTTTTGATTAAATTTGTTTCTTGGCAATACGAATTATAATATTTTTGCGAATAGCAATAAGCTATTAAATTATAAATTTCTATTTTATATTCCGCCCAATCTAACAATTCTTCAAGATTCTTAAGAGCAAGATCGTAATTGTTTAAAGCATATTCTTGATTACATAAAATAGTTGCTCTATTAAGTTTGCATCTTTTTAACAATTCTTTTTCGTTCAAATATTTTTTTTCAAAATCTTCTATCTCTTTTAAAGCTTGTTCAAAATTTTTCATTTTCATGTAGTGATCGACCATAGTAAGCACATTCATTTTTATAGCTTCAGCTTGAATATATTTTTTAAAATCATCACTAATATTATCGATCATTTTTGTTAAATTTTCTGTTTTATCTCTTTCCGATGAAACTATTTTTTGAAGTTCTGAAACTTGACCATTTATTTTTTCACTTAATTCCCCAAGTTTAGCATTAACATCAGTAATATTTGTTTTTAGTTTTTGCTCATCGGCATTCAAGTTTGCTTTAATTGCTTCAATATCCTGATCCAAGTTTTTTATCTTTTCATCCAAATCAGTAATATTTGTTTTTAGTTTTTGCTCATCGGCATTCAAGTTTGCTTTAATTGCTTCAATATCCTGATCCAAGTTTTTTATCTTTTCATCCAACTTTGCTTTAATTGCTTTAATATCCTCATCAAATTTTTCTTTAATTTCTTCAATTTCCTTCATCTTTTTGTTCAATTTTTCTGTTGTAGTTTTGTCAATTTTAGAATAACCCAAGTAACCAAGAATAAATATGGAAATAGTCAAAACAATAGAAAGTATAGTTATTAAAAGAGCAAGAGCCGTTACAACAAACGTATTGTAACCAATAGAAACTCCAAGATCGATTGTCTCTTTTTTCACTTCTGGCTTTTCTGGTTGTTGAGTTGGATTTTCCTTTATTTTTGGTTGTTGAGTTTCTAAACTTTGTTTCTGTATTAGGTTTTCTTGCTTGGGCAAATTAGGAGTATTTTGATCTTGAGTTTGTGCTAAGACTGATTGATTGTGATAGGAAGGATTCAACCAACAAAAAATAACCAGCACAATGGTCATGCTAATTTTTTTCATCCAAATGTGTAAAAGTAAATTTTGACTCTGCATATTTGTTAATTACCAAAAGTTAAGATTATATTGATTCTGTCACAATCAGCATCCCAAGAGATTAAAGAAACATCATGGGGTGTTTGTTCACCTAAACGAAAAATAGTTGCACTATTAGGTACAGATTGGCAGCAATATACAGTTTCATTCTTGACAAATCGCAAATCATGTTTACGGTTGGTAGGTAACTGTAAAAGCCAATTAAATCTAACTAATAGTTTGCCATTCATGTGATGATCTTCATGGATGTCAAAAAATTCACCGTTTTGCATTCTATAAGCATAAATTTCATTGACATATTTGACTGAAATATCACTTATTTTTGATATCGCTTGAACCGTTTCCGGCTTTTTAATCTCCTCAATAATTCTTGTGATAGAAGCAGGGCAATCAGATAATTTACTCATTTCGAGAATATCTAATGACATTTGAATGAAATTGTCAGAATGTCGTTTTACCCATAAAGTTGACTGTTTAATATCATGCAAAAGTTCTTCATGTAATTTCTGATTAAGCACAGGAAATATTTGTGTGAACTGGAACTCCTCTGTCAAAAGTTGCTGAACTATAGTCCTTTCCTCAAAAAATGATTTCTCAAATCTATGAGGTATAACATCAGTATATGAATAGACTTTGTTGTTGATAGTTTTTTGATTATCAAAATTACTTGATTCTAAAAAATAATCTATTGTGTAATTTTCTTTATTAAAAAAAGAAATACTCATCAACTCATTGGGAAGACTTGTGTGGGTATCATTCACTTCATCATAAAATGAAATAGTAGCAATTACTTCAACATTTTCAGTAACTAAAATAAATTCTCCAGGGCGAACTAAATTTTCAGAAATAATTACAGGCTTATTCCCATAGGCATTCATTTGTTTGTATATAATTAGTGTGGGTAACTGTGGGTGTGAATAAGTATGTGGTAAATAATATCCTCTGGCTACTAAATTGTCAATATTTTTTATCTTATTAATAGCATCAAAAAAATTTCCACTGATTCTAAACCGAGTAAAATCAGAAGTAAAGCTTTTAGAACCATTGACTATAAATTTACGAATAGGAGCTATTAAAAAAGAATCGGACAAGGGGATTCTATAGTTGTCAAATAAAAAATCTGAGCAACCTAAAAATGAGCAAATATCAAGACACAGTGAGTTGATATCATTAGTGTAAAAGTTTACTGGATATCTCAAATATTTCATACAGCTTTTTTGACTGGTTCATTAAGATTCTTTAGACGTTCTTTATATTTCTCAATGTTGTTAAACGATTGAGAAAGCATAATACTACGTCTGGTGAAAGTTTTTGCTTGTTTCAAGTCATTGTTTTTTTCGGCAACAAATGACATTAAATAATTGGCCACTGGATTTTTATTCAAAGCAATTTTATTGGCGGCAAAAAATTGTTCGGCTTTGCCAAAGTCATTGGCTTGGAAGTAACTAAACATTTCTCTCAATAAGTCTTCTTCGCTGATTCTTTTACCTACTGAATTAGGAGAATGAGCTATGCAGCCTCCGTAACAAGTTTTATTGAGAGCAAATTCACAAGTGCTACAATATTCAAATGTCTGAGGAACACCATAAAGTTCATCTATATTTTTTTCGTAGTAAGTAACGACTTCTTGAAAATTATTGAAATCCGTCAATTTAGTCCGTTTTAAATCAGCCAGTGCATAGCAGCGGAAAACTTCTAAATCAGGGGTGACATCAATAACCGGACCACAGGATTTAATGGAGTTGATGGTAAATGGTTGAGTGAGAGCAATTCTACCTAATTGTTCATGGGTAAAAAAGCATTTGGGAATAGGGCAATCAAGAGCAGCATCTATTCCACTTTGATAGGCTTCTTCTAAAAAGTCAGCAACACGACTTGAAACTAATTGGTATTCTTCAGGTAGTAAAGTTTGAGTATAAGGATTTTTTGTTAATTCTGGAAAGGCAATTGTCCAACGTAAATAAGTTGAACCATATTCACGACACACCTGCAAAATTTCTTGATAGTTAAATTCTTTCTCGTAAATATTGTAGCCGAAAGTAGCCTTAAACCCATAGCCCAAAATTAAATCAAAATTTTGCAATACTAAGTTGTACTCTTTTTCGGTTTTATAATCTTTTTTTTCATTAAGGTTGAATAAAAAATTAATCCGAGTAGTATCTAATTCACTAATTTTTGCGATTAATTTTGAGGGTACTATGCCTCCTGTGAAAATGCAAATTTTGCTGACATTACACAGTTCTAAAAGTTTTTCAAGCAGGTAAGGTAACTCTAGGTAAAGGAATGGTTCACCTCCAATAATATTCAGTTCAAAGTTCGATCCAGAATTACTAATAAAATCTAATAATATAGGAATATTTTCTTCCTTTAAAGCTGCTTTAGCATTGTTTTTTGCCATTTCATTTGAAGCAAAACAATACTTACAGTAGTTCGTACATTTATCTACTACGATGATATTCATATTTTTAATGCCTCTGTTGTGTTGACTGTGAAATAATGACCAACTGGGATGTAAGACAAAAAATGCTATACTAATGCCCTGCTTTTTGATTCGTGGATAGATATTAATTCCACGATTAAACTCCGATCAATAGTTTGAAGATAAGAATAAAGTTGCTTGGTTGCTAAACAAGTATTTTCAGGAGTTTCGGGATCTGTATGGTCAAATGCTGGACAGCCATGTTCACAAACAAACTTGGCTGGACAATGAACGCACTCGTTATAATATTTTTCTTTTTTGGTGTGAAATTTTTTGAGTAATTCAAAATAATCAACTGGGTTAGTTTCTCTTGTGTCCCTGAAGTTATCTAATTTAAAATTTTTCATATTTCCACTAGATCCAGCACAACCACAAGGGAAAACATTACCGTCATTTTGTACGGCGATCATGGTGACTCCAGCATGACAAAATAAATTGTCGCAGCGAAGTTGTTGAAAAGTTTCTTCCGTTGATTGAGGGGGATTGATGAATTGTTGCAATTTTTTAATCATGCGCGTATCTACAATTTCGCCTTTGTATTTCAACATACAATCAACACAATCTTTAAAAGCCCTAAAAGTTTTCTCTGTTCCCAGCAATTCCATAGAATTTCCTCTGCCTACAGAAGAAGCAATATTCATGTGAAATATCCGAATGCCCAATTCTTCCATTTGTTTGAAAAATAAAGGAATTTTGTTCCAGTTGTGGTGACTTATAACAACAATGACTCCACCAAACAATCCAGCATCTTGCAACTTTTTCATATTGGCAACAGTCACTCCAAAATTTCCTCTCATGGCGTTGTGGGTTTCCTTGTCACCATCTAAGGAAACTCCTACTTTTACTTGGTGTTTTTTAAAGCTTTCAACATGAGCATTTTTTAAGAGGGTAAGATTACTTTGCATACTGAAATATACTTTTTTGCCTAGTTGATTGGCTTTGCTGGTGGCAAAAGTACAGGCTTCTTCAAACCACTCAGGAGTATGTAATAAGGGTTCACCTCCATGAAATACGATGTCTAAGAAATCACTTTTGCTCTCTAGTAGCATTTTAGTGATGGTATCTCGATATAGTTCGTTGGTAAAAAGATTTTTAATTTGCTTGTCTGGCAATAAAGTCTCAGCATAGCAATAGGTGCAACTTAAGTTACACATATTAGTAATTTCAATATGAACTTCGTTGATGTTTTTATATGGTGATTTCATGTTAATAAATCCTTGGAAAAATGGGAGATGGAATTTAAAGCAATAAGTTTTTGATTGTTGTCAATAATTGTTAAACCACAATTATTGAAAATCAGGGATTCAGAAACTCTAGCGTTCAAATTTAAAACAATGGAGGCGATTGCTTGTAAAACATGACCATGAGTTACAATTAAATAATTTTCATTTTTATTTAATTTTTGTAAAAAAATGTTAATTCTTTTAGCGCAATCAGCTAAACTTTCAATATTGGTTTTTTCGATTAGCAACTTTTCGTGTACAATCAAGTTATTATCACTTTCATTTACTATATTATTTATAATTTTACTGGTTTGTTTTGCTCGGGTTAGAGTAGAAGAAACCAAACAGGTTTTTGGAGCAAAAACATTCTTAATATACAATGCAGTGATATTAGCTTGTGCTTTTCCTTTTTCGGTTAGAACATCTTGTTCATCGCTAGAAAAAGAATAATTTTTATCTTGTAAATTAGCTATACATTGTCCATGTCTAATCCATATTTGAGTCATAGTCATCTATTAATTTTTCCCCGTGTTCTAAAAGATATCTTTGATAAATTGGCAATACTGCTTTGAGATCAACTTCTATTTCAGTTAAATCATCATTGATCATTAATTCATTCAACTTATTTTGATATTCGCTTTCCTCAAGCTTGGTAAGATATTTTTCACAAGCTCTACACATATCATTAGGCACTTCTTCCTTTTTAAAGCCCAAATTCCTTAAACTTTGTTGTGGTCCATATTTAGAGAGATACCTGTAAATGGGAGTATTTTCCATTCTGTCAAGTATTGTTTCTAAAGATTCACTGGGATATTGACCGACTACAAAGTTTTTAGTTTTAAACCTTGCCATGTGACAAAGTAATACTTGTCCATCGGGATTAAGAGTGGGAACTGCCATGACATAGGGACAACGGCAATAGTGTTCTTCTTCATTTTGTTCGGCAAGGTGAATATTGTCTGCGCCTCTACCTTCATATTGGTATTCAGAAACTGTCCACTCAATCTTGTCAATATCTATGTTTTCTTTAATCAGAGCTTTTTTTAGGTCTGCCATTTGCAGTGAAGTGTTACCACCTTGACATACAAACACACAAACGTGCATTCCCAAATCTTGCGATCGCTTTGTAAATTGAGTAAACTGCTCAATAGTTACTTTCTGGGCATGAGGCTCATCAAATGAAAGCATGACACATTCAAGCCCAGCCTTATGTAAACTATCTAAAAGTTGCAGCGTATCTTCTCCCGTTTTAGTGAAAGTAGAAGATGTTATATCTGTAAACATCCCCAACTCTTTAGTCCGATTTATTAGATCAATTAGATTATTATAAAGTAGAGGTTCTCCTCCTGTAAAGTGAACGCGGTTAAGACCGTTAGCTTTAGCATCTCTGATGGCTTCTAATCCTATTTGAAGAGGTAGATTTAAACCTTTTGGAGTTGCGGAAATAGAGCAGTGGTAGCAGCCTACATTGCATCTCTCAGTCGTTCGGATTACCAAAGTATATGGCTTCAGTTTTATTTTTTGATCGATCATAATTTTGAGGTTGTGCGTATTGAAATTACAAGCGATACCAGTCAATCTACCAGTACCGCTTGTAGAGGATAAACTGGTAGCATTCAGGTATTTGAGAATTATTTTAGTTTCGATTAATTCCAATTATTCCTGAGTGCTTCTATGAATCTTATAGTTACCTCGGCGATTCAAGATGACTTATGATATTTGTTGTAAACATTATATCCAGAGGGACTTGATACTACTGATTTTTGCTCATCGGTAATCAATTCCATAAATTGATCGAGGGTTGGCGCTTGGAATTCATTTTCTTTCATATTAGCATTTGATTCATTGCTGACATCATTAATTCCGATTTTCTGACTGCTATTTTTCATGGCTAAATACCGTATTTTTACAGATACAAAATCAATCTACATGATATAACCTATCAAATATTTAAGCAATATTATAAATATACTGTAATTGATAGGCTAGTACCTATCTGCTTATTATGATTCAATTATCAAAGTATTGCAAGTCGGAAAAGGACGGAAAAGGACGGAAAAAGACGGGAGTTTGATTAAGAAATGTAAAAATTTAGGATGCTTGCCTCTAATGGTAGATGACAAGATGTTTCCCAAGCGGAATTGAGAGGTAATGGAGTGTCAGCAGTGGAGCGATTCAACTAGGTAAGGCTTGGATAGTCTACCGTTGGTGGTTTAAAAGGAAGTGCGGAAGGGTCAAAAATAGAGAGCGATCGCTCTCGAAAATCCTACCCAAATGCTATACTGTCTGCCATAACCTGCGATGAGAAACTATTTACCATGACCATCGCCCCATCATCAGAACTGGGAATTACCACCCTTCCCGATCATACTCAACTCCCGGACTCCGACGGTACTTTCGTGAAAAACTTTCAGGAGCATCCCCAAAGTATCTTATTGACTGATTCCATTCTATCAACACTAGATAGTCTACACCCAGACCAGCAATATGCCATAGGTCAAGATTCTGGTATCTATTGGCGATTAACAGAACCCCTAGAACGGGGGGCGGAATGTCCAGACTGGTTTTATGTTCCCAACGTTCCCCCAACTCTTGATGGTAGGGTGAGACGTTCCTATGTATTATGGCAGGAATATATCCCCCCTTTAATTGCCATAGAATTTGTGTCGGGAGATGGTTCAGAAGAACGCGATCGCACTCCCTTATATCAAATTTCTGGAGAACGTCAAAAACCCGGTAAATTTTGGGTATATGAACAAATCATCCGCCCCCCTTTCTATGCTATCTATGAGGTACGGAAAGCCAGTGTAGAAGTCTATCACCTAATGGAAAATCACTATGAGTTAGTGGCCGCGAATGAAAGAGGTCACTATCCCATTCACCCCATGGGTGTAGAATTAGGCATTTGGCTCGGACAGTATGGCAACCTAGAATTGCCTTGGTTGCGTTGGTGGGATAGCCAGGGTAATTTGCTATTAACCGGGGATGAACGAGCTAGAATTGAACGCCAGCGGGCAGAAAATGAACGTCAACGGGCGGAAAATGAACGTCAGCGGGCAGAAAATGAACATCAACGGGCGGAACAAGCTGAACTAGAGTTACAGCAGGAACGCCAACGGGCCGAAGCTGAACGCCAACGGGCTGAACGACTAGCGGAGTTTTTGCGCGCCCAGGGAATTGACCCCGAAGAACTTTAAATAACTGTAAATAGAGGCGATCGCACCTACTGAGAAAAGCCTAGAGGCGATCGCTCTCCAAGGTCCTATCTAAATGCTATACTGTCTGCCATAACCTGCGATGAGAAACTATTTACCATGACCATCGCCCCATCATCAGAACTGGGAATTACCACCCTTCCCGATCATACTCAACTCCCGGACTCCGACGGTACTTTCGTGAAAAACTTTCAGGAGCATCCCCAAAGTATCTTATTGACTGATTCCATTCTATCAACACTAGATAGTCTACACCCAGACCAGCAATATGCCATAGGTCAAGATTCTGGTATCTATTGGCGATTAACAGAACCCCTAGAACGGGGGGCGGAATGTCCAGACTGGTTTTATGTTCCCAACGTTCCCCCAACTCTTGATGGTAGGGTGAGACGTTCCTATGTATTATGGCAGGAATATATCCCCCCTTTAATTGCCATAGAATTTGTGTCGGGAGATGGTTCAGAAGAACGCGATCGCACTCCCTTATATCAAATTTCTGGAGAACGTCAAAAACCCGGTAAATTTTGGGTATATGAACAAATCATCCGCCCCCCTTTCTATGCTATCTATGAGGTACGGAAAGCCAGTGTAGAAGTCTATCACCTAATGGAAAATCACTATGAGTTAGTGGCCGCGAATGAAAGAGGTCACTATCCCATTCACCCCATGGGTGTAGAATTAGGCATTTGGCTCGGACAGTATGGCAACCTAGAATTGCCTTGGCTGCGCTGGTGGGATAGCCAGGGTAATTTGTTATTAACCGGGGATGAACGAGCTAGAATTGAACGCCAGCGGGCGGAACAAGCTGAACAGCGTTTTGAACAAGCCGAAGTGGAGTTACAGCAGGAACGCCAACGAGCCGAAGCTGAACGCCAACGGGCGGAAAGACTAGCTGAGTTATTACGCGCCCAGGGAATTGACCCCGAAGAACTTTAAATAAATAGAGGCGATCGCACCTACCTATTTTGGGGAGGGCGATCGCTCTCGAAAATCCTACCCAAATGCTATACTGTCTGCCATAATAGGCTATGAGAAATTATTGACTATGACCATCGCCCAATGAGATAATAGTAGCCAAAAGTTGGGAGCATGATTTAATCTCAAATTAGGTTAACATTTGACGGCAATACGGTATAATACCAAGTATGGTGCGAGACCTTCGGGTATGAAATCGAGCTGAAATGGGCGTGGGGACTACCCGGTGAGGACTTCAACCCCTTGCTTGATTC
>NZ_JARPLU010000111.1:0-17424 GCF_032349615.1 Limnospira sp. PMC 1279.21
GGGCGGATTGCTGAACTGGTGGAGGCAGCTCAATGCCGTTTACTCTATCTTCCGCAGTGGGAACCTGCATCACCCTCCCAGGGGTTTCTCCGGCGATCGCCATTTTAACTTGCTCAACAAACAACTCAGCACATTGTCGGCGCAAACGACCCTCACTGATATGAGCAATATGATTTCCGGTTTCATAAACAACCGCCATTGGTAACAGCAAATGGGTTCCTTTTTCCAAAAAATCCCTAAGTTGTTCCATGACTAAGCCTCGCTCATCATTCAATTTAGGAATATTAAGAACATTACAAAAAACCGAAGTATCGACAATCGAAACATCGGCCATTAGTGAGCCTCCACCATGGAATTAAGCGAAGTCAACCAGTCTAGAGCCTGCTGTTTTTTGTTCTCATTTCCTGGATGCTGCTTGACAAAACGTTCTAACAGTCCCCGAGTCATTAAATGACCCACGGAACCCTGAGCAATCAGTTCCGGGTAATCGGGAATATCTTGCAACCGAATTAATTGACTTGACCCATCATCAGGACTGCGATAACAAAATTCAGTCTCAGGAATTGCCTCATCAGGAAGAGCATCTAATAAAGCCGGATTATGGCTACTAATGAGAATACGGAGGTTACGTTTTCGAGCAATTTCAGCCATCCGAGACAGTAAGGCACTCGCACGACTCGGGTGTACACCATTATCGATTTCTTCAATGACTACTAAACTTTCTTCCGGTGCAGAAAGTAATACTGCTGCAATGGATAAAACTCGCAGGGTTCCATCAGACAATCTGGCGGCATCATAAGGAGTTGCCACCCCTCCAAAGGTTTCAGTGAGTTGTAACATCACCTCATCCCGAGGGGTTTCTAAAAAACTAATCTCCTCAATCTTCTGTTCTGGAAGACTACAAACAAAGTCTAAAACCGCCTGCTTAGAGGTTGTAGATTGACATAAATTATAAAGAACTCCCGATAAATTTTGCCCTTTCTCCCGCAAAATTAAATCCGTTTTGTGACCATAGTTTCTCATCAAGCTAGGCTCTGGTTCTAAAAACACAATTCCACTTAACCAACGGACATATTTTTCGCAAACATTCGGGATAATTTCTCGACTTTTGAGATTTTCGGGTCGAAATCGAATGGAACTTAAAAGTTGGGTAAAAACCGCCAGATGACTACTACAAACCAGGCTCGGTTTTTTGCCGCCTCTTGCAAAATTATTATAAGTCACAAAAATATCACTTCCTGCCCCTTGCGGTTCACTGGTGATTTCATACAACGGAACTTTAGAAGTTGAACTGGTAATCCGTTCTTGCATAACCTGCAAATGGTTGTCTGAACTGAGTCCGAGTTGAATCTCAAAACGTTCCCAATCGGGATGGTTTGTCAAGCCAGCTAGTTGAAATGTCTGCTTTCCTCGATATCCCAAATGTTCGACATTACCTCGAAAGAAATTATCTCCTTTTTTTTGCGGATTTCTGAGCAATCCAAGTCTTTCCCCAGTGGCAAGCCGAGATAAAAGCCGCAAGGCTTCAATAACATTACTTTTACCGGAAGCATTGGCTCCAATTAATACCGTAAGCCGCCCTAAGTGCAATGTCGCCGATTTATAACTTTTGAAATCTTTTAACTCTATTTCTGTAATCATCGTCGTTCACTCCGTTGGTGAGTTAAACTATTAAACTCTGCGGGTTCCCAAAACCCATGGGAAAATGTCCATTGTGGGAACCCAATTGCTTTTTATTACTAAAATGTGTTATGATACTCTAATAATACTGGCTGTTTCCAACTCATATTGGAATTGCTCAATGGTGCCGTCTTGGATTTTGGCGATCGCCTCTTCAATGGCATCTAATGGCACTAGAAACCACTCTCTAGGCTGGACTGGGAACTGAAAACGATCCATCAATTCCAGGTCTAATCGCGCCCTGGCGAAAAACTTATGTAGGATAAACTCTAGCTTTTTCGGGTGGATATTTGCCAGTTTAAAAGTGGCTACAATTTCCACATCTGCTAACAGATAGGTAGGGTCATGCTTTGCCTTAGCAATCCGCTTTTTAACATCCCCACCCGTCACGCCAATTTTATGAATAATCGACCGATTTTTGGCTATAAAAGGCTCGTCAGATAGGCTCCGCAATACATAAATATAACCCGTGATTAAATCATCATCATCTGATTTAACTTCTGGTTCCGGCTGACCGGAAAATAAAGGCCCCCAATCCCGCCGATCCAGCTTAGTGATGCGGCGGCTGGTTTTATCCTTATTTAAGGCTCGCTGAAGTGATCTAAACAGAGGATTGCTCTCCGTGCCATTATCATAAATTACCCGGAGCCTATAATTTCTCAGACCATAGTCAGTGATAAACATCTCCCCCGTCTCTGCTACCAGAACTTTTTGACCATCAAGAATAAACAAATCCCCTTGATTAATGGTGGCATAATCCTGATATTTGACGGCTTGGCGATCGCCTGTTTTTAACTGACGCTGAACTTCCTCAAAGATGGGTTTAAATTCATCAAAATTCTGGCAGGGAAACCGCTGGGCAATTTCTTCCGCCGCCTTAATTTCTTGACGCGATCGCACATGAGTTAACTGGGTGATATCATTTTCGGGAGCAGCATCAACCCCCAAAGAAGCCAAAAGCGCCGCATCAATTTGGTCTTCTTCCAGGTTTTCTGCTAAGGTAAAACTGGCATCATTTTCCAGGTTTAAAAGTCCTCGGGAGTCCAGAGGTTCAAGGAGGGCGCGACATTCCGCCGATTCCCGCAAACGTTCCAGGCGCACTGCATAGAGGCGCTCGAAAATATCCCGATCGCCCATAAGTTGAGGAAGTCTACCTTTTTCGGCAACAAAGCGATCGATTTCCTCAAACCCGGCGATAATCCGTTCTTCTCTAGGGGAATATTCGGGAGTCGCTTCCGGGGCGATATCTATCCCCAACTGTGCCAACAGTTCTAAATCTTCATCAGTGGTAGATTTGGGTGGGGATTTAGCCATTGTTTTCCTCCTGGTGTTCAGGTTCAGCAATCCTCTCCTTTTGTTCTGGCGGGTTTTGTAACTGTTGGATTAACCAATTGGCAGCAGCGGTGTTGGTTTCCGTGTTCAGCCGTTCTAGGGTTTGTTCTAAAAGGGCGATCGGCAACCCCGTCAATACTTGGGACTGGGCGATCGCTTCATAATGCCCCAATGGAGTCAAGCTAAAGGCAAAAATCCGCCGCCCTTTCACATCAACCACCCAATATTCAGAAATCCCTAAGCTGGCGTAGAGTTGCTTTTGTTCATCCAGGTCAAGGCTGAGGGTAGTATCAGCAATTTCCCCCACCAAGTCCGGCAAACGGTGGCGACGCAAGTCAATCCGGCGCGGTTCTCCGGGTTGCCATCGGGGAATATTATCACCCTTGTACAGCACTAAATCTGGCGCACAGGCGTGGGTATCCGGGCGTTCAATGACACAGCGACCATAAGATTGCAAGACAAACTCAGGGTGCAGAAATACCCAAACAAAGAAAATTGCCGTTATCAAATCACTGAACGAAGCATGATTCGGTCCTTCTTTACCCATATCTACCCACAACCATCCTTGATGAAATGAGATTTTTTGCCAGTCTATATCCCCGTTATCCCGGATAGCCACATAGTCTTGCCAGGTGGCGTTGTGGCGTTGGAGGATGGAGTTTGGGGGGGTGGTTTTTTCTAGGGAGAGGGTCACGGATTGTCACCTCCAGATGAGCTATCAATTGATTTTAGGCTTTTTTTTCTTCCTTAACTTTCCGTTGCAGAAAGGCAACCCCTTCCGCCATGCACTTTTCCCAAGGATCGGCGGCGGTGAGGGAAGGCAACCGACCCCTTTCCTGTTTGAACTGTAGCGCCCGCTTTGCTAACTCTCGCGCTTCTTCTACGGAGAGATTGACTCGCTTGGCGGCGTTCGCGAAGCGTCCCGGAGGGAATCGCCTCTGCTACCAGTTTCAGCCGTTCCGCACTCATGGACTTAGCCAGAATCGCGTATGCTTCCCCAAAAGGATTAATCCGGTCAATCATATCAATATCGAGGTCTGTCACCGATAGGGCAAACTGCCGCACCCCGTCAATTAGGGCGGTATTTTTCGGGGCTAACCCGTCCCCTTCGTTACTGGTTTTCTTAGCTTGTTGTACCAAATTGAGAGCGGCGATCGCGTGTTGGCGGACGGCTTCGCGATCGCCTTCATCCAGGTTGGGGAATTTCTGTTTAATAATTTTACCCATCCGTAGTTGGGTGAGTTCCTCTGGCACCAATTCCTCATCAAATAGACCGCGCTCGATACTCGGCTTATCTTGGACAAAAGCCGTCACCAATTCCGTTAAATCTTCCCGACAAATGCGGGAGGCTTCCGGGCTTTTTGGTAGGGCTAAACCCTTAATTTCTAGCTGAATTTCCCCGCTTTCTGGATTAACTCCCACATTGCATCGACTCGGGTCGTAGCCACTTTCTCCATAGTCAAAGCCGGGGGTGGGTTGATTGTCCGGGCGCTTGGGTTTGAACTGAAAGCGGGGGGCTAGGACTTGTTCCATTAGCAGACTGGCAGCGATCGCCTTAATCGTATCATTCACCGCCTCTGTCACTGCCATCTCGCTGGCATCAGGTTCCGCAATCAAGTTGGTAAACCGGGCGCGGGTTTTACCCGGTGCGTCGCGGGTCGCCCGCCCAATAATTTGGACAATTTCGGTCAAACTGGAACGGTAACCAATGGTTAAAGCGTGTTCGCACCAGATCCAATCAAAGCCTTCTTTAGCCATCCCCAGGGCGATGATAATATCAACGCGATCGCGATTATCTTTGTGGGTGGGGTCCTTCAGTGCGGCTGCCACTTTATCCCGCTTGTTGGGGTCATCATCCACCAAATCGGCAATCTTGAGAATCTTCCCCTCGGCGGTTTTGACCTGTTGAAATCCGGTGGTCGGGTCAATCCCCTGCCATTCTCCCAATGCCTCAATAATATGTTCCACTTCCCGGATTTTGTCCTTGGTACTCTCGCGGGAATTAACGTTAGGAATATGCAGGATAGTTTTTTCGTTGGGGTTGAGTACCTGCATGATTTCATCGGTGTAGCTACCGGAGTAAAAATAATAGCCGATATCCAGTTGTTTTAGGTGTTCATAGCCGTTGAGTTGTTCATAATAGGTGTAGGTAACGTGGTGAAATTTGGCTTCGTCTTCGGGATGTAGGACTGCTTCGGCATCCCCCCGAAAATAAGAACCCGTCATAGCCACGATATGGGTTTTGTCGCGAGTCATCAGTTGGCGGATATGGTCCCCCAGCTTGTTGTCCGGGTTAGAGGAAACATGGTGAAATTCATCCACGGCAATCAGGCGATCGTCCAACATTTCCACCCCAAATTTATCCACCGCAAAGCGGAAGGTGGCATGGGTGCAAATTAAGACTTTATCATCGCTGTCGAGAAAGGTTTTCACCGCTTCTACTTTACCGCCATCGCTGCCGGGTGCGTTGCAGAGGTTCCACCGGGGTTCAACGTGCCAATCTGCCCAAAAGCCAAACTTAGTCAGAGGTTCATCATGGAAACTAGCACCGATCGCCTTTTCCGGGACAACGACGATCGCTTGTTTCAGGTTCTGGTTTTCCAGCTTATCGAGGGCGATAAACATCAGCGCCCGACTTTTCCCAGAGGCGGGGGGAGATTTAATCAGCAGATATTGTTCCCCCCTTTTCTGGTAGGCGATCTCTTGATTATGGCGCATCCCCAGGGCGTTGGTGCGGGTGGAAGTGCCATCCTGGGCGTAGGTTACGGAAACGGAAGGAATGGCGATCGCTTGCTTCATGATAGTTCGGTGTTTCTGATTAGAGGGGGATTAACAAGTAATTTAAGGATATTTCCAGAAATATTCTTCCAGTTATGGTGGTATATTGACTCATTGTCTCACACAACAACCATGCCATTGTCCAGGTCTTCAGTTGCCGATTGTACGGACTCAGGAAATACAGGTCTGTTATCAAAGAAGATTCGGATTTACCCAGAAACAGCTTTGCCTAAGACCTGTTAATGTATAATGTTCCCCCAAGTCCATAACCATTACGCTAGTAGATGCCTGAAATTCCCCAATCTGCGACTGAACTGGCTGAGGTTCTCACCGAGTTGAGTGACCTTAATTTTGAACTCCCTGATCCCGAAGATGAGGAAGTTTCCGAGCATGAATTTGCCGATCAGGTAGACACAGCCTGGAAAGTATGCGATCGCTTTGATTTACAAACCGAAATTTGGCGGGGACGGATTTTGCGGGCGGTTCGCGATCGCGAAAAACGAGGCGGCGAAGGTCGCGGAATGGGTTTTCTCCACTGGCTCAAACAGCGAGAAATCAGCAAAAGTCAGGCTTATGCTTTAATTGAACTGGCTAATAGTGCTGATGCTCTCCTGGCTCAGGGACACCTGAACCCCGATGCTATTAACAATTTCAGTAAACGAGCTTTTATCGAAACCGCTAAATCTTCCCCAGAAGTACAGCAAATGGTTAGTGATGTGGCCTGTGCAGGCGATCGCATCACTAGACGGGAAGTCCGCCAACTCGCTGATGAATGGACCGCTATGAGTTCCGATTTGGTTCCTGATGATGTCCGGGAAAAAGCTGCTATCGGAGCAATTCCACCCCGTTATCTAGCGCCTCTGGTGCGGGAAATGGAAAAGTTGCCAGATACCCACGTTGGCGAAATTCAACGGGAAATGGTCACTAACCCTGATGTGGATACCGTGCGCCAGTTAACCTCTGATGCTCGTAGTTTAGCTAAATATCTCGATGCTGCTGCACAGGTTCAGGCTTTAAATCAGTCTTCGGTAGATCTGGAAATGGCTTTAGAAGAGGCTTTGCGGGTGGGGTGTTTGAGTACCGCTTCCGATTTGGTCAAGCAGGCTACTCAGTTGGAACAAACTATTGTTAAACTTCATAGCACTTGGCGACGAGTGGGGAGTCTCGCCGATCGCTTATATGTAGATACCGGAGCCAGTACCCCCCACTTGCGATCGCTCCTTAATTGTCTCGAACAGTTAGCGGGTCAGGTGATTGAGGTTAATCTAGGAGATAGCGACGACGGCAAAATCCGCCTCCAAATTCTCTCGGACTGAGTATTAATGTCCTCCCCCACCTGATGAGACAGCTTTCAGGATATAACCTACTAAGTATAGGGAACCACACAGGACTACTAGACTATTATCTGAATTAGCTAAAGCTGTTTCTAAGCCTACAATAGGATCGCTATGGGTTTGACAAGATCCCAGTTGCGGACAGATTTGGTGGGCGAGGTGGGCGAGTTGTTCCGGTATCGCTGAACTATGATCAGGTACCGGGACTAAATGTAAGCGATCGCCAGAATGTAATAAAGCCCTGAAAATATCATCATGGTCTTTAGTCGATAACATCCCCATTACCCAGGTAATCGGACCATCAACAGTTCCCCTCTGTTGCAACTCATCCACATATTCACGCAAAGCCGCCGCCGCCGCCGGGTTATGCGCTCCATCAAGCAAAAATGAGCGATTGTCATGGCAACTTATCCATTGTAGACGACCCGGCCAGCGAGTTTTAGCGATACCCTCGACTATAGCTGTATCAGAAATCGCCCAACCCTGTTGTTTGAGAGACTCCAAAACAGCGATCGCCAAAGCTGAGTTGAGCAATTGAACTTGTCCGGGGATGGGTAAAATATATTGGCAGTTTCCATAACTAGCTACCGGGTGAAAAGGGTCAGACTTGAGCAATTGTGCTGGTTCGACCCAAGTAGTTGGACAGCCAAGAGTTAAAAGGCGATCGTTCACCACTTTTCGCGCTTCCGGCGGAAGGGGTCCCACCACCGCCGGACATCCTCGTTTAAGAATACCCGCCTTTTCCCTAGCAATATCCGCCAAAGTCGGACCAAGGCGCTGCCAATGTTCTCGACTGAGGCTAGTAATTACACTGACCAAAGGCTGATCAATCACATTAGTAGCATCAAGTCGTCCCCCTAAGCCTACCTCAATCACCGCCACATCGACTTTCTCTCTGGCAAAATAAAGCCAAGCCGCAGCCGTAATCACCTCAAATTGAGTAGGTAAAAGTTCATCAGAAGAAATAGCCCCGATCACATCTTGGAGTACAATCTGCAAATCCCGATTATCTATGGGAACCCCATTGATACAAATTCTCTCAGTCCAATCGACCAAATGGGGAGAAATATAGCGCCCCACACGATATCCCGCTTCCGTCAGCACTGAGGATAAATAGGCACATACCGACCCTTTACCGTTAGTTCCAGCAATATGCAAAACAGGGACTTGGTAGTGAGGATTATTTAACCTCACCATAAGCTCTGTAATGCGTTCTAAGCCCAGATTAATGCCAAAACGTTCAAAAGACCCCAAAATCGCATCTATACTCACTACGCCCCCTTATTGTCCGGCTCAGAGGGGGTTGATAAATCCAGATTTTTCAAAATGAATCTTAGGGATTTACGGGGAATATATGGCCATCCCCCTTGGGCTTCTATCTCGCGCAGTAAATGATAAAGTTCCTGTCTGTTCTTGGGTAAAGTCTTCTGAAACACATCTTCTCGGATTTTTTGGTGAAGCTGTTCTAAGGTTCGCAATAGGGATAACAGCATGAGGGTGTCATCATTAGCTTGGACGGTCAAATCCTGGATATTCTGGGTCAACAACTGCAATTGAGCCTCAAAATCAGTCTCCTGCTCCATAATTTCCTATTATGATTATGCTTGTTCACGATTTCATCATAGATCTAACCTGCTACCAATTTCCGCTTAAATCCGTAAATAAACCCAGGTAAAAACACTTAAAGCCGATAAATTTGTACTTCTGGTAACAAAAAAGTCGTAATCAGGGTAAAATGCTGTATTGGACAGCCCCCATATAAATGGGGTGGGATCAGGTGACTCGCTCAATCTAGGGAGCGGGGAGCGTCGATTCTGCCAACTAGAAAATTATGTCACATATCGATTTTGGATATTGAGGTTGAAAATGAAATATCGCGCTTTAGTGGCGACATTCTTGGCATTTTGCCTTTCGGTACTCACAGCTTGCTCTGAAAGTCCATCCGCAAAAGATCCATCATTACTAACTTATGATGATATTCGGAACACTGGTTTAGCGGTTAACTGTCCGAGTCTTCCTGAAACCGCCCGGGGTTCAATTCCCCTTGACCAAAATGCTTCCTATGAAATTACAGGCTTGTGTCTGCAACCTACTAGCTACTTTGTGAAAGAAGAACCGGCTAATAAGCGACAAGAGGCTGAGTTTGTACCAGGCAGATTGTTAACTCGCTTCACTTATAGCTTAGACCAGGTTCGCGGTCTCTTGAAATTTCAGCCAGATGGCAGCCTGAAATTTACTGAAAAAGATGGGATTGATTTTCAGCCCATTACCGTTTTACTCCCTGGTGGTGAGCAAGTGCCATTCCTATTCACTATTAAAGGGTTAGTAGCCACCAGTCAACCTGGACTGACTAGCATTAATACTTCTACCGACTTCTCTGGGGATTTTAATGTCCCTTCCTATCGTGGGTCTACTTTCCTCGATCCGAAGGCACGGGGTTTGGCTTCTGGTTATGATAATGCTGTGGCTTTACCTGCTACTGCTGACGAGGAAGATTATGTTAATGCCAATGTTAAACTTGCTGATACCAAGTTTAAGGCTGGTCATATTTCCCTACAGGTAGCTAAAGTTGATGGCGAAACTGGCGAAATTGCTGGCATTTTTGAAAGCGAACAGCCTTCTGATAATGATTTAGGTGCGAAAGAAGCTGTTGAGGTGAAAATCCGTGGTGCTTTCTACGCTCGTATTGAGCCTAAAGCATAGTCAACAACCCACCACTAATGGCAGTAGCCCTAATTGACGAATTGGGGCTACGGTGCAGATGAGGCATACCGTGCCAACAAGGGTTGCCCCTTCTCCGGGGTGCGGGCTAGATAGCCCGCTATATGATTAAGTGACGGGATTGGCTATTAGTATTTAAGGTCAGAGGCTACTAACATAGAGCCAATTCCCGCGTCGGTAAAGATTTCCTGAAGCAAGGCATGGGGAAGGCGACCATCGATAATATGGGCGGCGCGTACTCCCTGGGCGAGACTCCGCACACAGCAGGTAACTTTAGGAATCATACCGCCAGCCACAATTCCTCGTTCAATCAGTCCCCTGGCTTCCTGAATGTCTAACTTGGCGATTAGGGTCTCGGGTTTATGGTAGTCCTCTAAAATTCCGGCTGTGTCGGTGAGCAAAATCAATTTTTCTGCCCCTAAAGCGGCGGCGATTTCACCAGCAACAGTGTCAGCATTGATATTGTAGGCTTGACCTGTTTCATCAGATGCTACGCTGGACACTACAGGTATATAACCGCCATCAACTAAGGATTCTAGTAACTTGGTATCAATACTGGTTACCTCTCCCACAAATCCTATGCCCTCTTCACCCTGGGGACGAGCGCGGATCAGGTTAGCATCTTTACCACATAATCCTACTGCTAAACCTCCTACCTGATTGATGAGGGAGACAATTTCTTTATTGACTCGCCCCACGAGTACCATTTCGACTACATCCATTGTGGGGGCATCTGTGACCCGTAAGCCGTTTTTGAATTGGGGTTCAATTCCCAGTTTCCCTAACCAGGTATTGATTTCTGGGCCTCCACCATGTACGACCACTGGCCGAATACCCACACAGGACAGCAGCACAATATCTCGCATGACAGTATCTTTAAGGTTACTGTCTTTCATGGCTGCGCCGCCATATTTAACGACAATGGTACGACCAGCAAATTTTTGGATATAGGGGAGTGCTTCGCTCAGAATTTGGACGCGAATGGTCTGGTCTATTTGGGAAAAGTCACTATGTTTGAGCATGGTAGGGCATATAAAAATCTCGCTTAATGATTTTAGCTGCGATTCAGACAAGTATTGTGGGCTGTGTCCGACAAACTTATGTCGGAAATAGCTTGGGTGTACAGACAAATATCAACTCCTAGGGCGATTGTGCAACCTGTCTCGAAGGGCTTATAATCATTGGATGTACTGAAAATTAATCCCCTGTTCATGACAACCACTCCCCTACATTCCAACTCCTCAACGAACCCCAATCCAGTAATTGACCCATCTGTAGGACGGTTTGGGCAATTTGGTGGTAAATATGTCCCGGAAACTTTAATGCCAGCTTTGGCGGAACTGGAAGCGGCTTTTAAACATTATGTGAGCGATCGCGACTTCCAAAGGGAACTAGAAGACTTACTCCGGGACTATGTAGGGCGACCGAGTCCCCTGTATTTTGCCCCCCGTTTAAGCGATCGCTATGCTAGACCTGACGGTAGCGGTCCGAAAATCTACTTAAAACGGGAAGACCTCAACCATACTGGCGCTCATAAAATTAACAACGCCCTCGCCCAAGCTCTCCTAGCCTGCAAAATGCGCAAAAAACGGATTATTGCGGAAACTGGGGCGGGTCAACATGGAGTCGCTACCGCTACGGTTTGCGCCCGCTACGGCTTAGACTGTGTAATCTATATGGGCGTACAGGATATGGAACGCCAAGCCCTGAATGTGTTTAGAATGAGGCTATTAGGGGCAGAAGTCAGACCGGTGGCAGCGGGAACCGGAACCCTCAAGGATGCCACTTCTGAGGCGATTCGGGACTGGGTGACAAATGTGGAAACTACCCACTATATCTTGGGTTCGGTAGCAGGTCCCCATCCTTACCCAATGATGGTGCGAGATTTTCATGGGGTAATTGGTCGGGAAACCCGCGCCCAGTGTTTAGAGAAATGGGGTGGTTTACCAGATATTCTGCTCGCCTGCGTGGGTGGTGGGTCTAATGCTATGGGATTGTTTCATGAATTTGTTAATGAGTCCTCTGTGCGTCTAATTGGCGTAGAAGCAGCCGGCTCTGGTGTGGAGACTGGAAAACACGCCGCCACCCTAACTCATGGGCGTGTGGGGGTTCTACATGGCGCTATGAGTTATCTATTGCAGGATGATGATGGTCAGATTATTGAAGCACATTCTATTAGCGCGGGGTTGGATTATCCGGGAGTGGGACCGGAACACAGTTATTTGAAGGATACCCAACGGGCTGAATATTACAGCGTTACTGACCGAGAGGCGGTAGATGCTTTTCAGCGTTTATCCCAGTTGGAGGGAATTATTCCGGCTTTGGAAACTTCCCATGCGATCGCTTATTTAGAAACTCTCTGTCCTCAACTGGAAGGTAGCCCTAATATTGTTCTCAATTGTTCGGGACGGGGTGATAAGGATGTGCAAACTGTAGCTAAGTTTCTCGATTCAGAGATTTGACTATGACACGCAATTTAATGGCTTTGGCTTCTGTGGGAATGGGGTTAATCTTGGGTTATCATTTCTTCCCGGAAGTGGATTTTTTATCAGTTGTTAATCCCTCAAGTTCTGTGATTGCTTCTACCAGAGATATTGCTAGTTTGGAACGACAGGTTCATCAACAGGTGAATGAGTACCGCCAAAGCCGAGGTTTGTCACCTCTACAACTTGACTCTCGTATCAGTAATGAGTCTCGTCGTCATTCGGAGGATATGGCGGCGGGACGGGTTCGGTTTAGCCATGATGGTTCAAGAGAAAGGTTTGATGCGATCGGTAGTCAGATCCGCTTCCGCCAAATTGCTGAAAATCTTGCCTATAATTCTGGTTATGCTGATCCGGTAAAACAGGCGGTTAAGGGTTGGATTGATAGTCCGGGTCATCATAAAAATATGATCGGCGATTATTCTTTAACCGGAATTGGGGTGGCGAGGAATGCTAAGGGTGAGTATTATTTTACCCAGATTTTTGTCCGCCCTCGCTGAGAGGATGGATGGTTAAATACACCAGAGGGGTGAGTTATTATGAATGATTTTCAGGTGTGCGATCGCGATTTGAGTGATTCTCGTCTTTCGGAGTTCATGGCAGCTGAGGCTTTGGCTATCGATACGGAAACTATGGGTTTATTACCTGGGCGCGATCGCCTCTGTTTGGTGCAAATTTGTGACCCGAAAGGACAGGTGGTGGCGATTCGGATTGAACGCGGACAAAGGGAAGCACCCAATTTAAAAACCCTTTTAGAAACTGCTAATATCCTCAAGGTTTTTCACTTCGCCCGGTTTGATGTCGCTACTTTGCGCCATAATCTGGGGATTGAAGTTAACCCAGTATTTTGTACTAAAATTGCCAGTAAATTAGCCAGAACTTATACTGGGAAACATGGCTTAAAAGATTTAATCATGGAATTGGAGGGGGTGGAATTAGATAAATCTTCTCAAAGTTCCGATTGGGGGAATGCTGCCAATTTATCGGAAAATCAGCTTAATTATGCAGCTAATGATGTGCGATATTTACTATCAGCTAAAGATAAGTTAATTCAGATGCTCAAGCGTGAGGAACGCTGGGATTTAGCCCTGGATTGTTTCCAATGTTTGCCGACTATTGTAACCTTAGATTTAATGCAGTTCGATGATATTTTTAAGCATTAGTCAATCGTGGGCTTAATTAACAGTCAAGTTAGAGCATAGGTTTTTAGATAGGACTAATGGCTAATTCTCGCAGCCAATTCCATCTCGATCGCGATCGAACTTATGGGGGTCAGAACCGATCACCCGAAACTTGCGATCTGAGATATCCTTACAATTGAGGTCTGGTGGGTAAGGTGGGATGCAAATATCAGGATAGGAAGGGTCACATTTAGCCCGCAAATTGTCTGTTCTTTTCCTTGCTGTCTGGTTGACAACTGGCTTAGTTGTCGGGTTACCTTGTCCTCCCGTAACCGCATTTGTAGCAGCAACTGCGGGCGGGACTACCAAAAAAGTGACCGCGATCAACACACCTACAATAATTGCAAACAGCGTCCGTTTCATCTCTTCCAACTTGGTTCGATTGAGTTACAATAGTTTCTACCCCTATGCTAGGTGCAAATTGTCTGCAAATTGTCTGCAACAGAGCGACTACCCGGTTAAGTGTTCCCGTCGATCGCCCTTAGGATAAGGGTTTAAGTAAAATCGGAGCGGCGGGATTTGAACCCACGACCCCCACTACCCCAAAGTGGTGCGCTACCAAGCTGCGCTACGCCCCGATGTGCTTCACCATCATAACACACATAATCGAAATTTCCAACAACTTTTTAGAACATTTTTAAAATTTTCATGGCGGCCAGGAGTTCCGGGACTGCCTCCGGCGGCCAACTGCCCTCACAGCGCCGCCCGTTACTAAGGATAAACTCTAGGCTGTAGGCGTGGGGTACGCCTTCTAGCTGTACCCAAAGGCGATCGCTTTCAGCTTCACAGGCGAGGCGTTCGGAGTCCATAATTTCCGCAGCTATTTCACTAACGGTGTCGGCGAGTTGTCCACACAGACGACACAAATCATCTAATTCCGGTTCCGTTAACTCAACCGCCCATCCTTCTCCCCCGACTAACCCTTTAAACTCGGAGGCGTTGGGGTCCCAGCCTAACCGCCAGCCGACCCCTTTTCTCAAAATTTTGTCCATTTGTTAACTCAACTAAGGAAGCAACAATTCTGAGTCTCCCGGCTGGGGAAGGCGAGGGAGGGAAAAACGGCCATTATCACCAGCATCATTTGATGGGGGAGGTATTGGCGGCGTGTCTGCTGGGGGTTGTCTTTCTGATACAGCATTAGCCGCGCTAGGATTAAATATCCCCACCAGAACATCAACTAAGGCATCCCGTTGTTGTCTATTCAAAGTGCCGATCGCCTTTTTGTCTCCCTCTAGGGGATTTTCCTGCAAAACACGAGCGCGGGGGTATTGCTCAGGTCTCATTATTTGATTAGCACCTAAATAATCAGCCAGGGTCAGTTTCCAGTCTAGGCGAAATTGGGTAGGGCGATTTTGGATATAAACGTGATAGCGAATTAGCCGATCAATTAGGGTGTTATCTTCGGCAGGTTCTCCGGTTTCGGTGGAAATGTGGTGATTTTCCTTGGGTAGGTCTGGTAAAAGCTCATATACCTGTTGCCAGACATCACGCACCCGCAACATTCCCCCTTGGGCTAATTGCGAGGACTCCTGGGGGGGAATTTGGGCGCGGGTCGGAGATTTGGTCAAAGTAGCGATCGCTGTGAATATGATCAGACTCGCCACTGCTAATGCAACGAGTCTAGGATATGGCGCGCGCCGTGTTGAACTTGGTCTCATGAAACTTTAGCGATCGACAATAATTTCCGGTTGGCTTAACTCATCGGACATTTCCACAATAGCCCGCATAACTGGCTTCATCAGGTTGTCGTCAAAATTATCAAAATCCTCGTAGCGGCACTGCTTGGCGCGTTTAGCCACCTGAACAGTAATTTTATAGCGGTTAGAGGCAGCATCAAAAAGTTGTACTGCGCGACGATTAATTTCCAAAGAATCGATAGAACGTCTTTGCATAAGACTCCAACTATAGTTATCTTGTCGGATATATGTTAACCCATTCTAGCAGAACTTCCCCAGCTTCTGCCAAATTCTGACCAAAACTCAAAAAGCCGTCTTCATGTCCTCCCATGACTAAAATTCGCTGATCGGCTAGATTTTCCACCGCGAATAAACGGAACATTTCCTCTGCCATTTGCGGGGTTCCATAGGGAACATTAGGGTTAGTGGTAGGAACTTTAAACATCAATTTCTGCCAAATTTGGGGATGATGAACATGGGCGATCGCCGTAATTTGAGGTTGATGGCTATATATGGCAGCATGGGTTAAGGCTTCTGATGAGGCTTTAATCGGACCGCGACAGGTGATCCAATTTTCCGGCCAACTAAAATCGTAAACCAGGGTATAATGTTGGGGAGTTAAATGGGCTAGGTGTCCGGTTTGGGTTCCGGTGATGATAAATTCCCGGGAGTTTCCCACACGCACACTGACATTACCAAACCCAATGCCATTGTCATAGACTCCAATTAGTCCTAAAGAATATAAGCGATCGCGCCAATACATCAACTCCCCTAAGACGGGTGAGGCTAAGGGTTCAGCCTCTATCCAATTACATTGATATTTGATAACACCTTCATCAATCATGGTCATTTCGAGTTAACTGCCACTGCGGTAGGTTGGGAAATATTACCCGGCAATAATTCCCTCATCGAGTGATTTTATACTGTGTTGTTGATCCGGGCAATGATTCCGGCAATTTCGGGAAGATGAAAATCTCAAAACGGGCGATCGCATATTGACGAGCAGGTGTAATGTAAGATCAACAATAGTAGTGATAACTACCCCAAATATGAAGCGTCAAATCATCCGCACCAATCGCGCCCCTGCTCCTGTGGGGCCTTATAGCCAAGCAGTGATCGTCAATGGTATGGTATTTGTGTCCGGCCAAATTGCGATCGATCCAGAAAGCAATCAACTCATCGGTTCAGGAGATATTGAACAACAGACCAAACAGGTAATGGCGAACCTAGAAGCCATCCTTACCGCCGCCAAAAGCAGTTGGTCAGAAGTAGTCAAAACCACCATTTTCCTCAAGGATATGAGCCATTTTAGCAGCGTAAATGAAATTTATGCAAAATTTTTCGATTCCGAAAATGCTCCCGCTCGTGCCTGCGTAGAAGTAGCCAGATTACCCAAAGATGTACTGGTAGAAATAGACTGCATTGCCACAGTATCTGACAGCTAAAATCTCAACCTTGCCGGAAATGGTTGACGGGTGAGTGAACTTGAGGACTGACAACCACAAGAGCATGATTTAATCACAAATTCGGTTAATATTTTAGGGCAATACGGTATAATAAGCGAGAAGGGTTGAGGATAAACCTATTGCCAGATATGTCAAACCCAAGGAAGCGGCCAAAATCCTTGGAGTCCATGAAAGAACACTCCGCAGATGGGACGACAATGGCTCAATCGACACCATCAGAACCCCCGCTGGGCAACGACGATACAACGTTGAGTGATATACTGCCAAATCAGGCAGTGACAAACGCAAAGTCGTTATCTATGCCAGAGTTAGTAGCCGCGCCCAGCAGTCCGACCTCAACCGACAGGTGGCCGCACTGTCCAACCTCTACCCCGAAGCAGAAGTCGTCTCAGAAATCGGAGGCGGGCTCAACTTCAAGGGAAAGAAAATGCTGGCCTTACTGGGACATCATTTGTCAGGAGATGTCCGCATGGTTGTCGTTGCCCACCCAGACCGATTGGCAATATGGGGATTTGACTTGTTTCGATGGCTCTGTGAGCAAAACAGGTGCTCACTCATGGTTCTCAACGAGACAAGTCTCAGTCCAGAACCAGAAATGGTTGAGGACATCCTCGCCATCCTCCACTGCTTCAGTTCCCGATTATACGGACTGCGTAAATATAAAACTCAGGTCAAAGAAGATCCGGATTTACCCCAGCCCCGAGCTAAATCAAGTCTGGCGCAAATGGTTGGCCGCTTGTCGGTATTGCTACAACCAAGCAATTGCATTATCC
>NZ_JARPLU010000112.1:0-17255 GCF_032349615.1 Limnospira sp. PMC 1279.21
GGGTAATAGCACGATTTCTGAAGCTGTATTCATTGTTAATTATTAATTGTTAATTGTTAATTATTAATTAATAACTGCTAATTATCAACCTCGTCTCCCCACCTAGAAATTGATGATTCATTACAGCCTTTTGAGTAATCATGCCATAGGCTGTCAAAGTCCCTCTCCCCCCTGGGAGAGGGATTTAGGGTGAGGGTAATAGCACGATTTCTGAAGCTGTATTCATTGTTAATTATTAATTGTTAATTATTAATTAATAATTAATAACTGCTAATTATCAACCTCGCCTCCCCACCTAGAAATTGATTATTCATTACAGCCTTTTGAGTAATCATGCCATAGGCTGTCAAAGTCCCTCTCCCCCCTGGGAGAGGGATTTAGGGTGAGGGTAATAGCACGATTTCTGAAGCTGTATTCATTGTTAATTATTCATTGTTAATTATTCATTGTTAATTGGGAACTATAATGGCGGGTTCGATGGGGTCAGCATCAAAGACAGCTTGCAGAGATTCATCTAAAGTAGGACGCATGACAATGCGGTTTTCATAAGCCACAATAACCCTGACTAGAGTAGGTAAACTGTTATCAGTCGCCTCGAGATAAATTGGTTCTACATACAACAAAGACTGTTCAATGGGAATTACTAATAAATTACCCTGAAGTACCCGTGAACCTTGACGATTCCACAGTGAGATTTGCTCAGATATTCGGGGTTCTTGGTTGATTAGTGCCTCCACCTGTTCGGGTCCAAATACTAATCGCTGCTTAGGAAACTGATATAATAATAGTTTACCATATTGGGGGGAGTCCGATCGCGCCGCTAACCAAGCAATTAAATTGAGGCGACTGGCGGGAGTAAATGGCTGCAATAGAATAAACTCCGCCATGGCTTCGGTGGGTAGTTTCATAATCAAATAATAAGGCGCGACCCGTTGAGTTTGACCGCCATAAATTTCGGTGGGAATGCGCCAGACATCTTCCCGGTTATAGAACACCCTAGCATCCTGCATGTGGTAAGTTAATAGGCGTTCTGATTGGACTGTAAATAAATCTTGGGGGTATCGAATATGCTCATACAAAGATTTGGGCATATTTTCGATAGGTTCAAATAAATCGGGGAAAATATTGCGTAAAGTGATTAAAAGCGGGTCTCTGGGTTCACTGAGATAGTAGAATTTAATGGAGCCATTATAGGCATCAATTACGACTTTAACTGAGTTGCGAATATAGTTAAATTCGCCATCTTCCGGGTCAGAATAGGGGTAGCGACTGCTGGTGGTGTAAGCATCTAAAATCCAATAGAGATATTTACCCTCCTGTGCATTTTCGGGAACCACATCTTGCCCTAAACTGCTATCTGCGGCTACCAAATAGGGATTTTTATCATACCGTAAAAAGGGAGCGATCGCTTTAACTCGCTGTTGAATTTGACGACGAAATAGCACTTTAGTTTCCGGCAAAAAATTCCGGGTAAAAATCATTTGCCAGTTTTTTAAATACTTAGCAAAAAGTAACCGCCGCCATAGGGAATTAATCGGAATACCCCCATCACCGCTATAGGTATTATAGACATTTTCATCACCGGAGGGAAAGTCAAATTCCAAAACTCTAGTACCAGTCATCACATTGGTATTAGTGAGTTGACCGTAATAAATGCGAGGCTTTCCGATAGGGATACTATCTTCAACGCGAGGATCGACTTCTAGGGTAGTATCTGGGTTAAACCGAGGCGCAGGGCCGATATTTTTGATAAAATATTTAGGTAGTCCTCCTTCCGCTACTTTGTTAACTGGAGATAGGGTAAATCCATAACCGTGGGTATAGACAAGGTGTTCATTAATCCAAGTTTGCGCTTTTTCGGGAACTAACTGATAGTCTAATTCCCGTCCTGCAATAATCACCTGTTGTTTTTGAGTACGATTATCTGGTGTTTGTTCCTCTTCTGGTTTCAGCAAAGTATAGCGGTCAATAGCAGCATCAAGAAATTCATAATAAGGTCGAATTTGCTGGAGTTGACGATTAGTTTGTAATAGGGGTCGCTGGTCCCACAGCCGAATATTATCAATGGTGAGAGAATTGCTTTCTAGGTCAGCGAGGGTTAGTTGAGCGTCTGGGTCAAAGGTTTGAATATCAATATTATCAAGATGAAAACCCTTTTGGGTAAATTGAATATTGCGTTCAATATATGGCAATTCTCGCTCTAATTCGTTAGGCTGAACTATGACTCTTTGCACAATTTCTGGCAGCCAAACATTAGCAAAAAATCCCATTAAAATATATACAGATAAAATCGCCCTCAAAGAATAGCTATCTGCGAATAATTTGGCATAGCGTTTTGGCTGCGATCGCCAACGACGCAAGCCCATTCTTTTCAAGAAAAACTCGACATAAGGTTTAATGACTTCTACGGAAAAGAAAGCCTGCCAGAATAAAAACAGTGCAAATAATATACTAATGAAAAACAACCAGGAATAGGCGGGTTCAGCCACATTTACATCAGTATAGCCAGCACCAAATACGACCCCGCGTTCTGAATATAGTAACTCATATCGATTTAACCAATAGCGCAGAGCCATAGATAGCATAAACACACCAGCCAAGCCATGTAAATGGCGCTGCTGAAACCGAGAAAATCCGGGAAATTTTCCTTGGTTAAAGCTATCACCAGACAGGAGATAAATCAAGGTGCAGGAAATTAAGGTCAAGATAAATAGACCGAATAGCCAAAATTCTACTAAGTCAATGGCGGAGATGATAAAAATATAAAAACTAATATCTTTGTTAAAAACACCTTCTGTAATCTGAAAATCGGTGGGGTAGAAAAATCCCAGTACATTAATCCAGTGACTAGAGAGAACCCAACCAAAACCGAGGCTAAAAAATACAGCGATCGCACTTAGAGAAAGCTGTGGTTTAATGATAACTGCCATAGTGAGAGCGACACTAAGGCCAATTTGCCACCATTGGATAGGTTGCTGAGTTATCATTTCCCAAATCACGGCAAAATCAAACCGACGGGGTAGCAAGGGAACAACCAAATCCTGCTCTAGGCTGATGTTGAAATCTGTAATAAACTCATAGCCATAGTGGAGTATCATCACCACCATGAACATAGTTGGCCCAATTACCAGAAAAGATAGCCATGGCAAATTTAAGGCTGGGGGTGAGCTAGGGGGAGGCGGTGAAAATAGGGCATCCTCAAATCGGTGGTAAGATTTAATGGCGGATTGATAGCGAAATTTGTCAGCAATAGCCAAATTGAAGAACAGAAAGGCTGCACTCAAACCCACCCCTAGGACCCATAATCCTACTTGGGTTAGCAGTCGTCGCCTGAATACGGATAAATAGCCAACTTCATCAAACCATAGGTATTCGGCGATCACCCAGGTGATCATATCAAATATCAACCATGCGCCGAACAGGAACAGAAGCGCTTTTAGGATCCAGTTTTTGGATATCATGGCATCGAGTAGGTTAGATTTACGCGCTTTGACCATTTTAGCGTCTGGAGTCGATCGCGTGTCAGGCGATCGCTTTTGATGGTATCGACCATGGGTAGAAGTTTCGGCCCCAGCCATAATTGGCCCTAATGTATGGACGCTCTCACTCAGAACCGTTTACAATCCCAATGGTTAGTCAATTTATCGGGAGGGATACCCCAAATATGGATATCAAGTTAATTTTAGTCGGGTTAACCGTGGTATTTAGCATCGCCTGCATATTCTTCGGCACACAAAACGGCTTCTACGACAGCGACGACTATCATGGTAACGGTTCCGCTCATTAGGAACCCACCACCTCTCAAACCCCTCGGAGACAAGGCCAGCCTTGTCTCTACCCCTTTTGGGGTATTTAGCAAAATTGTTAAAATTTTCTAAAGAAATCCCATAGACCCTTGACATTTATTTGGGAAACGGTAACAATAGATACAGAAACAAAAACAAATCGTTCATCTCTTTTCGCTCTAAGGGTTTTCTAGCCCTAATGTTCAGAGGAGGGGAGACGGAAGTAGGGAGTAATCCCGAAGGAACGCGCCTCACTAAAGTTAACCAATTTGAACAAGAGAGGCGAAAATCATGGGACTTACATATCGCGGCGTTAGCTACAGCCAAAATACCGAATCCGTTGAAACCACCGTTGGTCAAGTAGGTGGCAAGTATCGTGGTCAAGACTGGCGCTTCCGTAACTTGAAAAAAGCACCTGTTCTGCAACCTAGCCATAACCTGACTTATCGTGGGGTGAAATATTCCAATAACCCCGAAGCAGTGGCTACACCTTCTCAAACTCCGCTGTCGGTAGCCGATCGCTCTCGGGAATTAATCCTGAAGCAGCAACGGTCAGCCTGGAAACGGGAAAAATCAATGTTTAATCGTCTGGCTGATCAGGTTGGGTTAGATGCCAACAGTGCCGAAATCTATAACCCAGCTTGGTAAATAACATCTGATTAGCTGTCAATAAATACCTTAATGCACCCCTGTTGGGGTGTTTTTTTTGGCGATCGACTACCCTATTAACGCCCTGGGACTAGCAATCAAGACACCGAATGTGGCACACTTGTCCTCAAACCATTGTCTCTAATAAGATATTTGGCTGTGGTGTGTGTAGTGGACGAGGGACAAAAAATTGCTTAGGTCAATGAAAGGTGTTGTACACAGAGTTTGGGGGGGGATATCTCCAGTTGCCTATAGTCAGTGGCGCACAAAACTCAACTTACTCGCTACCCTTGTACAACGGGACCTAGAGGCGCGATACAAAGGGTCTATTCTGGGAAACCTCTGGCCTTTACTCAATCAGTTGGCGCAACTGCTGATCTATACCTATGTTTTCTCTATTGTTTTGCAGGTTAAACTAAGCATTACAGGAATGCCAGAAGACAGTAAACTGGCTTTTGGACTTTGGCTGTTTGCTGGTCTAATTCCTTGGTTTGCATTTATCAATGGCTTGACCCAGGCGGCTACTTCTGTGATTGGACAAACTAATCTGGTCAAAAAAGTAGTCTTTCCCCTGGGGCTGTTACCAATGGTGCCAATTTTGTCGGCTTTTATTGAGAGTACCTTTGGTTTAGCGGTGTTGATTATCTTTGTGGGCTTCTCCTATCAAGGTCTTCACCAAACCCTCTGGCTACTACCGATGATTTGGGTTCCACAACTTTTGTTAACTGCTGGCTTAGGATATTTGACGGCGGCGCTGACAGTCTTTCTGCGAGACATCCCCCAAACTTTGGGGGTAATTCTCAATTTGTGGTTTTATGTCACACCAATTGTCTACCCAGCCAGCAAAATTCCTGAAGGGTGGCGAGTTTGGGTGTTTTGGCTGAACCCGGTTACGGCGATCGCTGAAAGTTATCGAGATCTAGTCCTAGTTGGAACTATCCAACATGGGGGAGAATTAGCCGTGGCTACAGCCGTATCCATTGTGATTTTCTCTATAGGCTTAGGAGTCTATCGGCGCTTACGTCCTGCCTTTGCTGATGTACTTTAGACCACAACATATAGACAATTGACAATTATCGCTGTTCGCCACCTTACCATTGATAGCCTAATCCTCAATCAGAATCCATGACTGATATTGCAATTTCCGTCAATCAAGTTTCCAAATGTTTTAAGCGATATAAACATCCCGTAGACCGTCTCAAAGAAATATTTTGGCCAAAAACCAGTCTGGCTGAAAATTTTTGGGCCCTACAAGATATCAACCTACAAGTTTTTCGGGGTCAAACTCTGGGAATTGTCGGACGAAATGGATCAGGTAAAAGCACCCTCCTACAAATTATTGCCGGAACCTTAACCCCTACTCATGGCGAAGTTAAAGTTAATGGCCGTGTGTCCGCTTTGCTAGAGTTAGGTAGTGGATTTAATCCTGAATTTACTGGACGACAAAATGTGTTCTTTAATGGTCAGTTGTTGGGATTAAAACCCGAAGAAATTGCGACCAAGTTTGATGATATTGCCGCCTTCGCTGATATCGGGGATTTTATCGATCAGCCTGTCAAAACCTATTCTAGTGGGATGTATATTCGCCTAGGTTTTGCTGTGGCTACTAGCGTTGACCCTGATATCTTGATTGTTGATGAAGCCCTATCTGTGGGAGATGAGGCTTTTCAACGTAAGTGTTTTAGCCGCATTCACGAAATCCAAGACCGGGGCGGTACTATTCTCTTTGTATCCCATTCTGCCCCCTCTATTATCCAGTTATGCGATTCGGCGGTACTTATGGATAAGGGGGAAATGTTATTAGAACATACCCCGAAGATGATTGTTTCTAAATATCAAAAAATGATCTATGCTGATGCTGATGCAGCCGCCCAAGTGCGCGCCGAAATTCAGCAGATTAAAGCCTCATTGCCTCCTCAACATCAAGTCCATAAAGTAGTTAGTATCTCTCAACAAAATGGTAATCATAGTCAGGGTCAGAGTCAGGGAATGATTAAACATAATCCTGATTATCGAGACTATTACGATCCAAATTTAGTCCCTGACCAATTGATTCGTTATCCTAGCCGGGGTGCAACTATCCAAGACCCCCATATTAGAACTTTAAAAGGTAAGCGAGTTAATCATTTGGTCGCCCGTCAAACCTATACTTATAACTACGAAGTTGAGTTTATGAAGTCCGCCTCCCATGTCCGCTTTGGGATGTTGGTTAAAACTGTTAGTGGCTATGAATTGGCGGGGGCTTCTTTTTTGGCAACCTCTCAGTTAATTAAATATGTTGATGCCGGAACTAAAATCATGTTAGAATTTCAGTTTAAGTGCCTCCTGGCTCCTGATGTGTATTTCTTGAATGCTGGTGTATCCGGTATCGTCGAGGGAGAATTTACTTATTTAGATAGGTGCGTTGATGTGGCTATGTTTAGGGTTCAGCCCTGCGAAGAGTCCTGTGGTACGGGTGTTGTTGACCTGTTGGTTGAACCACAACTAACTATTACCTCTGGTAAGGTTCATTGGGAAAATTTAGATGGTGTATCCGTGGGATAAATAACATCTGCTATGAAAACTAATATTTTTGTTAATGATAATCCCCTGGTGGATGCTTTGATTCAGACCTTAGCCCGATCGCCTCAAACTTTTCGACGGGAAATTATGGCGATCGATGAAATGTACTCCTATGTATTTAATCAACTAGAAGATAAAAACTCCCATCGTGCTTTGACCTATTACTATACTATGGGTCGGGCAATTTTGGACACGGTAAAACAGTTTGTGGATTGGCATTTTTGCGAATTTGAGGCGGTGGAGTCCTTCTTAGATTTTGCCTGTGGATATGGTCGGTTCACTCGCTTTTTAATCGAAGAAATCCCACCGGAAAGAATCTGGGTTTCTGATATCTATAAAAAGGCGGTTAAATTCCAAAGCGAATACTTGGGAGTACAGGGAATTGTGTCTACGTCGGTTCCTGAAGATTACCAAGTTGATCGCGACTTTGATTTGATTATGGCGACTTCCTTTTTTAGCCATATGCCAGCCACTACTTTTGAACGCTGGATGCAAAAACTTTATGATTTAAAATCAAAACGGGGTTTACTATTATTTAGTGTCTTGGATATGGAATTATTGCCCCCCCATATCCCTAGGTCAGAAACGGGGTTGGTATTTAGTCCAGATAGTGAAAGTCAATCTCTCGATAAACAAGAGTATGGCACTACCTGGGTGACAGAAGAATATGTGCGGCGAATACTTGATAGCATTAGTGATGGTAATGCTGAAATTACCCGCATTCCTAAAGGCTTAAACCGCTATCAAGACCTTTATGCGGTAAGCGATCGCTCTCGCTCTGTAGCATCCCCTCATCCCCTGACATTCTATCATCATCCAGAAGGCAAAATTGACTATTGCTATATTCAACCTAACGGAGAAGTCCGCCTGAGTGGATGGGCCATTGATTTGAACCCTGGGGTAACTGTAGAAGTTCAATTATGGTCAGACTCTCGCCTTATTGGTGTCTATCCCTGTTCTGAGGAACGCCCCGATATTGTTGCCCACTACCAACAGCCAGATTTTTTACTCTCAGGTTGGTCCTGTGTCCTCTCTAGTGACCAGATTTCCCCCCAGGATATATTAATCATCAAAATTGTCTCTAGTAAGGGCTTACAGGCGATTATAGAAGGCGATCGCTTAGTGGCCATCTCCAGTCGCAGAAATTGGGAAATTAAACTATCTGCGGCACGCCAGCAACTTAGCCAAACTCAGGCACAGTTGACAGCCACCGTAGACCAATATAACCAGCAAATAGCCCAATATCAATCCCAAATAGACCAATATGAATCCCAGAAAAGCGAATGGGAACATCTAAAATCCCAAATGCAGATAATGGGTCATCAGCTTGATACCCTGGAAAATCGTATTCAGGCAATGGAGAGTAGCAAGTTTTGGAAACTGCGGACAAAATGGTTTAAACTAAAGCGTGTTCTCGGCTTGCCTGTAAATGAATAGGCTGCATGGATATCGAAAAATTATACATACTGAATTAGTGAAGTAAAATCTATGGATACAGCATCAGAGGGTCAATCACCAACTTTAATTATCACAGGAATGCACCGTTCTGGCACTTCTTTAACGGCTTCTTTACTCCAGCAGTATGGTGTCAATATTGGTCAAAATTTGGTGGGTTCCAATTATGGAAATATCAAGGGACATTTTGAAAATGTTGATTTTGTGGAATTTCATAAAGAGATTTTGCGTGATAATGGTATTGATGAATTGGGCTGCGTCGCGGAAGATAAGATATCAGTAACACCGACTCAAAGACAACAGGCACAACAACTAATCGCCCAAAATCAGGACCCATTATCTCCCTGGGGATGGAAAGATCCTAGGACGACTCTGCTGTTGGATTTTTGGGCGGAACTGATACCAGAAGCCAAGTTTATTTTTGTTTATAGAACTCCCTGGGAAGTGGTAGACTCTCTTTATCGTAGGTCTACAGATGAAGCCTTGATTACCTCCCCAGAAATGGCGGTTAAAATGTGGATTTTTTATAATCAAAAAATCCTGAAGTTTTATCAAAACAATCCCCAAAGGTGCTTAATTGCTAATGTTTATAAAGTAGGGAAATATTCGATGGATTTCGTTAAGGCACTTAATCACAAGTTTGATTTATGGTTAAGAATTGACGATAAAAGCCATAACTTCGATGATAAACTTTTAACCAATAATATTATTAAAAGTAAAAAGCCGGGACTAATTGGAGCTTATTTTCCGGAAGCACTGACCCTATATCAAGAACTAGAAGAAGCAGCGAAAAACTTAGGCAGTGGTTTAAATCATTTTGAACGAGAAGCTGTGCAACAACAGCCTAGTCCTAGTTGGGCGTTTAAAGATTGGTCAACTATTCGCAAACTGGAAAAAGAATGCGGTATTTTAGAAGCTGATGTTAAATTGTGGCAAGACCATTTCCATGATGCTGTAGATAGGTTGGTTAGTAAGGAAACTGAACTAGGTAGAACTCAACTAAAACTGAATGGTTTAGAGATTAAACAACAAGATGCGATCGCCAAATTAGTCACTACCGAAGAACAATTAGGAAAAACCCAGGGGGAACTGGAAGCCACGACCCTAGAATTGCGGGGAATGACAGCCCACGCGCACAACCTAGAAGTGGGTTTGCAAGAAGCCACAACTAAACTGGTAGCCACAGAAAAAGAACTCGGAAGAACCCAGGGTGAACTGCAAAATATCCCAGAAAAATATCAGGATTTTGATATCAAATATCAAGATGTCTTGAGTAAATTAATTAATACCGAAACCGAACTGGGAATTACCGACTTTAAACTACATAACGCCCATTTGAAAATTAGCAGTTTAGAAACCGAATTAGGACAGACTCAATTTAGACTACAAACTAGCCAAGTCCAATTTAAACAAGCCTTTGCTAAACTCCGAGAACTAGAAGAGGAACTCGGACAGACCCAAATGGCGCGGAACTTGGCGGAAGGGGAATTAGCCGCTATTAAATCCTCTAAATTGTGGAAAATTCGCACTAAATATGCTACGGCGAAAAGGCAAGCCAGACGCGCCCTCAAACCTCGGTTTGTGTCTTCTATTGATAACCCGACTAATTGGGAATTGCTGGGATGTCTCGATACTTATATGCAAATTCAGGGCTGGTGTTTACATACCGGGAAACTTAATTTAGAGGAAGTTCGCGCCCGTATTAATGAGCAAATATTCGAGGGAACCTATAATATAGAACGTCTGGACGTGGGGAATATATATGATTACATCCCCGGTAGTTCTCACTGTGGGTTTCGGGTGCAAATTCCTCTAATTCCAGGTAATCATAGAGTGCAATTAGAAGTTAAAGACACTAGGGGAAAATGGCATCAGTTTGGAGAATATCCCCTGCGAGTTTCACCCCTACAAGCTGCATTTGATGTACCTAATACAAATATCGCCCCCGTAGGAGAAACTCTATTTGCGGGTTGGTGTTGTCACCCTCAATACCAAATTACTAAACTATTCCTGCGTTATGGACAGGAAACTGTAGAATGTGCTTATGGACTTCCCCGGGGTGACGTGGGGGAAATTTTCTCCGACTGGGTAGGTAGTTCCAATAGTGGTTGGGAAGTCTTAATTAATTTACCTCCGGGAACTTGGAATATTTCCCTTGAGGCGCAACTAGAAAATGGGGAAACAGTAGCCGTAGACAAAAAACAGCCCCTAACTGTTAAGCGAATTAGCCCTATCAATAAAGTTTCTGGTAAGACTAAACAGTTAATTAAACTTAGCGCGGCTATTCGACAACGCGCGGCGGAACGTAAACAGCGCCTTGGTCGTTTAATTCCCATGCCTTGGGAAATTCCGACTATTATACGGCGAATGTCGGAAATGTACGACCAAACCAGTCAAGTTCCTGGGGAAGTTTTGTTACCAACAGGTTTTGAAGTTCCGGCGACTATTGACCCTTATGATGCTTGGTTAAAAGCTAACACCTGGACAGAAAAAGCGGCTGATATTTTGCGTAACCGTTTGGCGGCGGTTCCGGCGACAGCCCTGCCCAAAATTTCGGTGGTGATGCCAGTTTATAACCCTCCTATAGAGTTTTTACAACAAGCGATCGCCAGTGTTTGTAGTCAAATATACAGCCATTGGGAACTCTGTATAGCTGATGATTGTAGCAGCGACCCCGAAGTTGCTAAAACCCTCAATCAACTAGCCGAAACCGAACCCCGTATCAGGCTACATTTCCGGTCAGAAAATGGCAATATTAGCGCCGCCACCAATAGCGCCGCCTCACTCGCTACCGGAGACTTTATCCTATTTCTCGATAATGATGACGAACTCACTCCCGACGCTTTAGCCGAAATTGCCCTTTATCTAGTCCAACACCCAGAAACTGATATTCTTTATAGTGATGATGACAAAATAGATACCCAAGGTAAACGGTTTGCGCCCCAATTTAAACCCGACTGGTCGCCCGAATTACTACTATCTTATATGTATATGGGTCACGCCCTAGTAGTGCGTCATTCCCTCTTCCAAGAATTAGGAGGGTTTCGCATTGGTTATGAAGGTTCCCAAGACTATGATTTTGCCCTCAGAGCCACCGAAAAAGCTCGCCAAATTGGTCACATTCCCTTAGTATTATATCATTGGCGTACTGCGCCCGGTTCTACTGCTGTTTCCGGTGCCGCCAAACCTGCTAGTTTCCAGGCGGGTCAGAATGCCATAACTGATGCTATCACCCGCCGTCAAAGCGCCGCTACTGTTCATCAACCCCAATGGGCGGTTAAATTAAATCTAGGTATATTTAGCCATACTTTCCCCCATACCGGACCTTCCGTAGCTATTATAATTCCCACCAAAAATCAATTAAAGCTACTGCAAGCCTGTATTAATTCCCTGGCAAAAACCACATATCAAAACTATCAAATTGTAGTCATTGACAACCAAAGTGATGACCCCCAAACTTTGGCATATTTAGCCAGTTTGTCAGAGTTAGATAAATGTAGGGTTATGAAAATTCCTAATCCGGCAACTGGGTTTAGTTTTGCCTACATTAATAATCGCGCCGCCGAACAGGTAGAAGCTGATTATTTGCTATTCCTCAATAATGACACAGAAATACTTAACCCAGACTGGTTATCTCAAATGATTGGTTATGGTCAATTTGAGGGCGTGGGTGCTGTGGGTGCGCGGTTGATTTTCCCCAATGATACTATTCAACACGCCGGAATTATTCATGGGTTACATCATGGGTTAGCCGGTCATGCTTTTAAACTGACTCATCGAGATGATTTTGGTTATTTAGCCTATTCTAAAGTAGTCAAAAATTACTCAGCCGTCACCGCCGCTTGTTTACTAACTCCTAAAGCACTATTTTTAGAAATGGGGGGTTTTAATCAAACGGATTTTGCTGTAGCCTATAACGACGCAGACTATGGCTATCGACTATCTGAGGCGGGATATCGTTGTGTTTATTGTCCTGATGCTGAATTAATTCACCGAGAAGGAACCAGTCGCGGTTTTGGGGATAACCCCAAAGAAGTGGCTACCTTCCGCCGTCGCTATGCTGATAAAATTGACCCCTTTTATAGCCCCCATTTATCCCTAGCTAATGAGTGGTTCCAGATACAACCCAGACGCTATTTTTGGCATAACTTAACTGTAAAAATTCAGCCCAAAGTTTTGATGTGTAGTAATGCTTTGGAATACACAGGAGCCCCTTTACATCAGTTGGAAATCGCCCTAAAATTAGCGGGAGATGGGGATATAGAACCTGTCATCTTTAGTGTCACAGATGGACCCCTGCGACAAGTATATGAACAGCAGGGAATTAAAGTGATAGTCCGAGAACATCCCTTAACTGGTGTTTACGATAGACAGGGTTATCATCAGGCTATTTCGGCTTTAGCTGAAGAGTTAAGCCTTGATAGCTATGACCTGGTTTATGCTAATACCTTAGAGAATTTCTTTATGGTAGCCGCCGCCGAAAATGTGGGGGTCCCCTGTGTGTGGAATGTCCATGAGAGTGAACCATGGCAGACCTATTTTAATCGCTTTGGGGGTGAAATTGCCGCCCAGGCTTTGGAATGTTTCCGCTTCCCCTATCGGGTGATTTTTGTGGCTGATGCTACCCGTAACCAATATTTGCCATTGAATAGCCACCATAATTTTATCACGATTCATAATGGTTTGGATGTCGATCGCCTCTTAACCCAAGCCGAAAAATGGAATCGTAAATCCGCCCGCGAAACCCTGGATATAGACCCCGGAGAAATCGCGATTTTACTATTAGGAACAGTTTGCGATCGCAAAGGTCAACAGGACTTAGTGAAAGCCCTTCCCTTACTACCCCCCCAATGGCATTCTCGCATCCGTTGTTTAATTGTAGGCGATCGACCCAGCCTTTACAGTAGTCAATTAGCCAACCTAGTTAATCAACTACCAGAGTCCTTACGCAGTCGCGTTTCCGTAGTCCCAGAAACCCCCGAAACAGCCCTTTATTATCGCGCGGCGGATATCTTCATTTGCACCTCCCGCATCGAAAGTTATCCCCGCGTAATTTTAGAAGCCATGGGTTTTGATTTACCAATTATCACCACCCCTGTATTTGGCATTCCTGAACAAGTGCGCCGTGAAATTAATGCCCTATTTTATACACCCAATCAACCCGATGAGTTAGCCAAATGTCTCACCGAACTGCTCGAAAATGAGCCTAAAAGGCAGCAATTCGCCCAAAATGCCAAATATGTCCTAGACTCCCTCAATCGCTTTGAGGAGATGACAGCAGCCTATGGTGAGATTTTCCAAGAAGCCTATTTAATGAATCCTCATCAGTTATCCCAGGAAGCGCCCGAATTAGAAGCCGCAGAATTAGAACTTGTAGCAACAGAAACAGCCCCAGAAACTCCAGTGCTACCAGAAACCCTTACCATAGAAGCACCCCAGGATAAAAACTACTGGGAAACCAACCCCACTGCAGCCATAGCCAGTCAGTGGGTATCTAACCCCATTGTAGCTGATACCATTTATAAGCGAATGTCTGGTGGTCAGAGTGAAAAATATTGGCTACGATGGCTAATTGAAGACTATTTTTGCCAGCGAAATTTCGACCAATTAATCTCCCTCGGTTGTGGTATCGGCAACCATGAAATCGTCATGGCACAACAACGGTTTGCCAACCATATTGATGCCTTTGATTTCTCCGAAGCATCCCTAAATATTGCCCGCCAAACTGCGGCTAATGTGGGAGTTAATATCAACTTTTATCAGGACGATTTCAATACCTTTACTCTTGATAAAGGCAAAAAATACGATATTGCCTTCTGTTCGGGATCCTTACATCACGTCAAAGAAATCGAGAGATTTTTAGGCATAGTTCACGGCTGCCTTCACCCCGATGGCTACTTTATCATCAATGAATATGTAGGGGATAATTACTGCATTTATAGCCCCCATCAGGTGAAAATAATTAACCGCCTGTATAAATGCTTTGGGGAAATCTTGCGTTCTGGAATTCAAGAAAACTTTATCAATCCCACCATTCATCAAGTCTTCGCCACCGACCCATCCGAAGCCGTGCGTTCTAAGCTAATTTTACCATTCATCGAATACTACTTTAATATCGAGGTATACAATCCCTTTGGCGGTGCTATTCTGCATCCTCTGTATCCCCTGTTAGAACATACGCAACTGTTACCCGGCGACCCCAAATCAGAAGCATTAGTTAGGCTATTATTAGAATTTGAAGAAATCCTGATGGAAATACCCGGAGGTTTAGCGTCAGATTTCTGTTTATGTGTTTTACGCCCCAAACAGTTCTAAAATCATCCGACTCCGTGTGGGAACTTCCCTCTCCCGGAAACCCCAAAACCAGATATCTGCTCCTTGTTCAACATCCCCGCTAAATTTTTCGCCCTCATTCCGTTTCTCATAACCAAAATAACGGTAAACTAAAAACTACAAGACCTAGACTGAAAAACCCATGCTAGACGAACAAGCAAAAACAACCATTCTCCGAAAAATGCCCCACGCCCTATATATTTGTGGAGTCAAAGAAGGAGACGAAATCAATGGTTTTACCGCCAGTTGGGTGATGCAGTCATCCTTTAAACCACCCCTAGTGGTAAACTGCGTTCGCAATGACTCCCGGTCCCACGCCATGATTAAAGCCAGCGGTGTGTTCGCCCTTACCTTTTTAGAATTGGGACAAAAAGACATTGCCCAAAAATTCTTTAAGCCGCAGCGTTTAGTCGGTAGCAAATTCGAGGACCTGGAATTTTACCTAGGAGAAACAGGCTGCCCCATTCTCTCAGATTCTCTAGGCTACATCGAGTGTAATGTAGTTGGTAGCGTCGAAAAAGGTGACCACTCCGTTTTCGTCGGGGAAGTAATCGCGGCTGGAGTTCACCGAGAGGGGGAAATTCTCTCCTTAGCGAGTACAGGATGGAATTACGGAGGTTAAAACAGGATTTATGCCACTGATTAAAGTCAAAACATCGATTTCTCAACCGGAAAAATCCCAAGTTGAAAGTTTACTCAAGGATTTGTCAGCATCCCTGGCTAAACATCTAAGTAAACCCGAATCCTATGTGATGACTGCTTTTGAACCTGATGTTCCTATGACCTTTGGCGGTACCACAGACCCGGTTTGCTATATGGAAATCAAAAGTATTGGTAACATCACCCCAACCACTACTAAAGCTATGAGTCAGGATTTCTGCCAAAAAATTAATCAGGCTTTAGGTGTCCCCAGCGATCGCATATATATTGAGTTTGCTGATGCACCCCGGACTATGTGGGGCTGGAATGGTGGCACATTCGACTAGGTGACTTAACAGATCCTTAACAGTTGACATCAGACCTGCTGTGAAATTAACGGCAATTGGCAACCCTCTCCCACCGGGAGGGGGAATCAGTTTTAATTATGCCACTGATTAAAGTCAAAACATCGATTTCTCAACCGGAAAAATCCCAAGTTGAAAGTTTACTCAAGGATTTGTCAGCATCCCTGGCTAAACATCTAAGTAAACCCGAATCCTATGTGATGACTGCTTTTGAACCTGATGTTCCTATGACCTTTGGCGGTACCACGGACCCGGTCTGCTATATGGAAGCGTTTACCGTTGTCTTGGAATTGTAGAAGTCCAGATTGGTGTCAAGGGACTTAATGCGATCGCTTTTTTGTCCTAACTGGGAATTTGTACTTGTTTTGTCCATTTTCCCAGTAGGCTACCTTCCATTGGGTCAGTCTGATAACTTACTCCTTGCTTTCTCCCCTGGGACGGTTAATCCGGCTAGTGCGATCGCTTAATCCTGTTGGGTACTGCCTATATTGATTTAGGATTGTGTAAATCAGCTTCATTAGTTCGTTGTCTCTGGAGTTAACCTCTGATATCAGTTTCTGGTTTTTCTTCATTAACTGCCAGACTAAAAAAAACTGTAATGCCATCAGTTCCTAGTTTGACTATATCTGGTAATACGTTAGAATCCATCGTTGTTGATTTCGTTGTCTTTTAGGTATTGCACAGTGAAGAATGATTAAGAGAACGGAGGAAGTTGTCCATGCTTCAAATAATAGATAAGTAAGCGAATTGATTTGTACAACATCTCAGTGGACTTGGAATCACACAAAGTTTTGCGATGTAGCCTGGCTAAATAGTGCCTCAGACGGCAGTTTTCTCCTTCTACTCTTGTCATAGCCGTTTTGCTGACTAGATGATTGCAATCCTCAATTAAGCAAGGATAAACTTTGTATCCGTCCGTAATATATAGAAAACAAGGTGCGAGACGTTTAGGAATCAAATAAGGCTGCAATGCCTGAAATAACTTCCTAATGGGACTTTCACCCCTTGGTGGAATATAAGGGATTCACATTCCTGACCATCCCATAACTGTTTATATGTCCCGACGCTTGGAGAAATCTAAGCAAGGCAGGGAACTCAAGGTCATAAACAAACTGAGAAATCAGGGAGTAGAGAGTGCGAAATGTTGAGGAGACCAAATAAGGCTGTGATCCCTGAAATCACCTCCTAGTTGGGAAGCCAGCCCCGAGTCTGGATAAGAGGTCGGAGCCTCGAACCATTCCCCATAACTGTTTATATAGCACAAGACAGAAAAGTTAGGACGTATAATGGCAAGGATATCTACAGAAGACCCAAAATGCCAGCCCCCTACAGTTACGACCTTAGACAAAAAGTTATCAATGCAATTGAACTATACGGTATGTCCAAAACCAAAGCCAGTCAATTTTTCCATCTCAGCCGGAACACCATTAATCTCTGGCTGCCAAGAAAAGCACAGACCGGAGACTTG
>NZ_JARPLU010000113.1:0-13174 GCF_032349615.1 Limnospira sp. PMC 1279.21
AGCACGGTTCTGAATGGGAGAGGGTGAAGGTGACTTCACTCTCGACCCCTAACCCCATAAGGGGAAGGGATGTGACTGAAAGCTAATGCCTAACTGTAATGGTTGGGATATGCCCACTAGTCACGGTGTGGATATAGAGACTGCGATAAGTAGGAGTACTTATGACCAGAGCGAGTTTAAAGACTACGTAGTGTATATAGCTCCCAAAGTTGAAGTTATAAAGCAGGGGGTAGTAACCCTGTTCCTACTGACAATAGGGTATCCACATCAGGAGCCGTGTGATGTGAAAGTATCAAGCACGGTTTTGTATGGGAGTTGGGGAAGGCGACTTCCCTTTCGACCCCTACCAAAAAGTACAGTTACGCTCAAAAGAAAGCCAGACCAAAACCATCTAAAAACTATCACAAAGCTATAAATAGATATGCTCGTAAGCATTTAAGAGTAAGTAGGCAGCGAAAAGAATATTGCAAGAGATTAGCATATTCCGTTATCCAATCTACAGACTTGAATGTGAAAGGGCTGGCAAGAAATCGAAAACTAGCTAAATCTATTTCTGATGCAGGTTGGTCTACTTTTCGCAGTTGGCTAGAGTATTTTGGTGTGAAATATGGCAAGGTGACGGTAGCTGCAGAGCCTCGCTATACCAGCCAAGAATGCTCAAACTGGGGTCAATGAGTCAAGAAAACCCTATGAGAAAGAACACATAATGTGTTCGCACTGTGGGTATGTAGCCGACCGTGATGTTAATGTGGCAGCGAATATCCGGAAACGCGGACTAGCTAAGGCGGGGCACGCCGGAACTTACGCTTGGGGAGATTGGCTCTCTTGGGCTGTTGGTGTAAACCTGCGGTCTAATGGCGAGTAGCGCGAACCAAGAATCCCCGTCTCTTTAGAACGGGGAGTGTCAACTCTTTTCTAAATTATCAGTTATGGGGGGGGGAACTGGGGTTACTGGTTTATCATAACTGTAGCAGCAACAGGTTTGATAAATGACAATGGCCCGCAATTCCTAAGTCTCAGCTAGTTGTTTTTTTGGGAGCCAACAGCATCATCATGCTCCGTCCCTCTTGTTTGGGGGACTGTTGAACTTCTGCGTGTTCTTCTAGGTCTACTGCCATACGTTTTAGCAGCTCCCGGGCCAGGTTGCTATGCTGAATTTCTCGACCCCGGAACATGATTGTGGCTTTGACCTTATCGCCGGATTTAAGGAAGCGCTTGGCTTGATTCACACGCACCTGATAGTCGTGATCATCAATTTTGTAACGCATCTTAACTTCTTTGACATCGGCGGTATGCTGCTTTTTACGAGCTTCCCGAACTTTCTTTTCCTGTTCATATTTGAACTTCCCATAATCCATAATCCGGCATACGGGAGGGTCAGCTTTATCGCTAACCAGAACTAGGTCTAGTTCCTTTTCCTGAGCTAGTTTCATGGCTTCCCTGGGAGTCATGATCCCTAGCTGACCGCCTTCGGTATCGATCAGGCGAATCTTAGGAAAGCGGATATTGTCGTTGATTTGAGGTAAGTTGCGATTTCTTTTTGATTCTATCACAGGCATTACAGGAATTTTAAGTTAATGAGGTTAACGAATGTCTCGAAAATTGTGGGTCGCACTAACCGAACATTGTACTGATTTCCCATATCAATAGGCTTGACATTTAATCTAAACTTTAGGGACCCTAGTATTTTAGGGGTAACTTTCAAGTTATGTTGCACTCAGGACGACGGTTAGATGGATTTACCAGACTTGCACAAACAGATGGGCTTTCAGCGTGATTGGATTTGGAGGGGTTGGAGAGTTCGCTATACTTTTCTGCGTTGGCAGCACCCTAAAGAGGCTAAATCGCCTATTTTTGAGGTTCAAGACCCACTCGGGAGCAACTCTCCTGTTCCTTTAATTTTCCTTCACGGCTTTGGTGCATCTATCGGCCACTGGAGACACAATTTGTCGGTCTTCAGTCATTCGCACCCAGTTTATGCTTTGGACTTATTGGGGTTTGGTGGTTCTGAAAAGGCGATCGCTCCATATAATGTTTCCCTCTGGACCGAATTGGTGCATGACTTTTGGCAAACTTTTATCCGCCGTCCGACCATCTGGGTGGGAAACTCTATTGGTTCTCTAATCGCCTTAGCAACTGTTGCTCAATATCCCAAAACCGCTAAAGGTTTGGTTATGCTCAGTTTACCCGATCCCGCCGCTCAAGCGGACTTATTACCTGGGTGGATGGTTCCCCCAGTTGAGTTAATCCAAAGTTTGGTTGCTTCCCCTATTATATTACGTCCCATATTCTATCTAGTGAGACAACCATCTGTCATCAGTCGTTGGGTTAAATTAGCCTATCACAATCCTGATGCAGTTACAGAGGAACTGATACATATTCTATCTACTCCACCCCAAGAACGAGGGGCAGCTAGGGCTTTTACTATTCTGTTTCGGATTATGGGGAGTTCTAAACTCGGCCCTGCTGTACGCAGTCTATTTCCCCAGGTGCAGGTTCCCATATTACTACTCTGGGGAAAACAGGATCGACTGATTCCCCTGAAACTGGCTAAACCTCACCTCTACCTAAAATATAATCCCCACATCAAGTTAGTAGAACTGGAGGGCGCGGGTCACTGCCCCCATGATGAATGTCCCGAACGGGTGAACCGGGAAATTTTCGACTGGATTAAAAGTTGCTTAGGGGAAACTCTAACTCTACCCTAACGCCGAACTCGTCACTGATATCGTCAGTCGTCCAGAGCTGTATCAATTTTCTGGCGGATTTGTTGATAATCCTGATGATTGAGGGCATACAACGGGGCTAATCCAATCCCCGCTGCGCTGTGAGACCAAGCTAGAAGACGCCAGTTCCCTAACCTGGGAGAAGGGTCAAATTCTGGAAAATCCGGTCAGTTGCACGCCAGGGGTTAGAATTGAGGCAGAAACTGAATTTTTCCGGATCCAGGAGACAGCCAGAAAACTCGCGCTAAGTTAATGAAGTCGAATTAACCGCCCGGGGGCGGCATCAGTCAACACATAGAGATGACCATCAGGACTTTCCCGAACATCCCGCACACGCTGACCGATCGCGATCGCTCGTTGGTCTATCACCTCACCGGACTCATTTAATTGGATATGATGCACGGATTGGGATACCAAACCCCCAGCAAACAAATCGCCCCCATGCACGGCTAACCCGGACGGAGCGATCGCTGGTGTCCAAACGATATGGGGGTCAACCATATCTGGATGGGTTTGGCGATCGGAAATCTGCCCCCCCGTATATTCCCGACTATGGGTTACAAGAGGCCAGCCGTAATTTTTCCCCCCTTTAATCAGATTTAACTCATCCCCACCAAGCGCCCCATGTTCCGTAGACCAAACGTGACCCCGTTGGGAATCAATCGCCAACCCCTGAATATTCCGATGACCATAACTCCAAATAGCAGGGTCACTATCAGGGTCTCCCTGCCAAGGATTATCACCGGGAATTGAGCCATCGTCATTCAGGCGTACAATCTTACCCAAATGACTCTCTCGATTTTGAGCCTGTAAGCGAATCAGTTCCCCGTCGAGTTCCACCGGTGGATTTCCCCCATCACCAATCGCCACCAGCAGAGTATCATCGGGTAACCACACGATGCGCGAACCAAAGTGTTGTCCTCCCCGCTTCAAAGGAACAGCTTGGAAAATCACCTCGACATTCTCTAGGCTGTTTCCCCTTAACTCCCCTCTACCCACTGCCACCCCATTGGCTTCGGGCGTTCCTTGGGAATAGGTGAAATAAATCAATGAATTTTCCTCAAACCGGGGATGAACGGCAATATCGAGTAAACCTCCCTGATTCAGGACTAAGATTTCTGGCAACCCAGCTACAGGAGTAGGGTCGAGAACCCCATCGCGCACTATCCGTAAGCGTCCTGGTCGCTCAGTAATCAGCATTGTCCCATCAGGAAGCCACGCTAATCCCCAGGGATGTTCCAAATTCTCCACTACTGTGGTTTGTTCCCACTCCCGATTCAGAGGGATAGATGCACCAGACTCAACCTCGGTGGATAGGATTTGTCCTATAGGGTTTTCCGGTTGGGTTTCTACTCCGGTTGGTGTTGCACAAGCCATCAAGAGCAAACTTCCTAGCAAACTGCCAGCAATGGGAGTAAGGAGTTGAATCATCTTGAATCTCATGGGGCCTTGGTCACGGTCAACTGTTAACTATGCACTATTATTGATTTAGATAGCTGCGAAGAACTCTTTAGACTTAACTGGGTCGGGGTTCATGGTTTTATCTCCTGGCTTCCAACCTGCGGGACAAACTTCGCCGGGGTTAGCTTGCACATATTGGATCGCTTGTAAGGTCCGTAGGGTTTCGTCTACATTACGACCGAAGGCGAGGTTATTGATAGTGGCGTGTTGAATAATGCCATCTTTGTCAATAATGAACAGACCCCGCAGTGCAATTCCGGCTTCTGGGTCAAGCACATTGTAGGCGGCGCTGATTTCTTTTTTAATGTCAGACACTAGGGGATAGTTGAGGTCGCCAACTCCACCGGACTGGCGATCGCTTTGAATCCAAGCTAGGTGAGAAAATTCGCTATCGACAGAAACCCCTAAGATTTGGGTGTTAATGGCTGAAAATTCTTCAGCGCGATCGCTAAATGCGGTAATTTCTGTCGGACAGACAAAAGTAAAGTCCAGGGGATAAAAGAACAGAACAACGTATTTACCCCGATATTCAGATAACTTAATAGTTTTGAACTCTTGGTCAATAACCGCTGTGGCGGTAAAATCCGGGGCTGCTAAACCAACGCGAATACACTCACTTGTCATGGGTCAATCTCCTAATTCCTCTGAAAACCCAGTTTTTTATGGCTGAGTTTACCATTTGTTATGCTTGCATCATCCTGATCATACTATAATTGACCGCCAGATATTTCCGCCGGCGCGTTGGTTAGAGGCCCCGGTTTATGGGGGGCATGGCTCAAAGGGTCCCATGTGTTTTTGTGTAGGACCCTAGGTTAAATCAGTTCAATAAATGGCTCTGGCGGGATTTGAACCTGCGACCTTGGGCTTATGAGTCCCCTGCTCTAACCACTGAGCTACAGAGCCTTGTTCTTCAACAATTTATAATCCTAGCACCTTTTCCCCATATATGGCAAGCTATCGCCAAAAAAATTTTCAACCTGTTAAGGGGGGGGGAACAGACCAGGGGAAGATCTGGGTCTGTTCTTAGCCGCAAATTGGTCATTAATCCCTGGACAACAAAGCCATAGGATTGACAGCCCCATTTCCGGTGGGGTGAATTTCAAAGTGCAAGTGAGGACCAGTGCTAAACCCGGTGCTACCCATTTCCGCAATTAGCTGACCTTGGGTAACTTTCTGCCCTTTACTGACCAGATTCCGGTGATTATGAGCATAAAGGGTAACACTGCCATCAGGATGCTCTAGTTCCACCAAGTTGCCATAGCCACCGCTGTTCCAACCAGAAAAGATAACCACTCCCGGAGCGGCTGCTAAGATGGGAGTACCCACCGGACCGGCAATATCAATACCTCGGTGCATTCTTCCCCAACGCCAACCGTAGCCGGAGGTTAAAATTCCCTCGGCTGGCCAAATATAGCCAGCAAACCGTGTGGAGCCTCCCGGTAGGTAGGCATCCGGGCCAAGTAGTGGCGGTAAATCGGGGGAAACAATGCGACCGAGAGTAGGGTTCTGAAGTGGATCATAAGCACTAGCCCCCAGAGGAGCAGTAGCAACCAATGAATTGGGGTTATCTTCGGAACCTGGTTCTGGGCGGCGGGAAATCTCTTGAGTAGCCCCGTCTGAGGGTTTTTCCCCATCGATATCCTTTTGATATTGGTAGGCTGTGGGGTTAAACTCAGGGTTAATCCGTTGTAGTCGTCTGGGGTTAGGTTCAGTAGCAGCCAACACCTGATCAGCGGTTTCGGCTTTTTCGGCTTTCGCCTCGATCACTACTTCTTCTGGTTCCTGAGAAAAGCTGACAGTTTGATAGGAATAGGTGGGTTGAGACTGTTGAGCGTGGTACTCGTTTCGCAGTCGCTCAATCTCAGTTCTCAGGCGATCGCTATAGAGTCTACTGCCGCTGTGGCGGCGATTGAGAGGGGTAAGCCTTCTCTCCTCAGCATCAGCAAGACTAAATTCCCCATTACTACTGGGTTGGGACTCACCACTAGTTGATAGATCCTTTCGTGAAGCTGTAGTTGAGTTATCAGTATAGTTAGACTCTATGACAGGGGTTTGTTGACTGAGTTCCGAAAGTTTCCTGGGGGAAATGCGATCGCCGCCATCATTTGATGTACCCAAGCGATCGCCCAAATCCACTTTCAGGCCCACCGGTTTGGTGATATCGCCAGATATTTGGGACGGGAGAACTGTAGGAGTCACAGTTTGACTCAAGCGTAGTCTAACAGAAGCTCCCGGAGTATTGTTGTTAGTAGATGCTCTGTGGCTAGGAGTAGTAGTTTGGGCAGAACCCAAATCAATTCTGGAGTTGTTTAAGTTGTGATCTGCTGTGTAACTATCTCTTGGAGATGCCAGATAGTTATGCAAACGTTTAGGAATCCTCAGTTCTTGATCAACCTTAATCAAGTGAGGGTCAGTCAAATTATTAGCTCTAATCACATCATCTACTGACACCCCGTGGGCCTCAGCAATTCGAGCTATAGTGTCTCCTGAACTGACCTTATAGACCACCGAAACCGACTGAGTGGGGTCTGAGTCAATCACCAAGGTACCGGGAACCCTATTAAAGGAACTGATATCAGTTTCCCTAATTGTCTCCCTAACCGCATTGCTCACCTGGGAAGGTTGAGAAAACCGTGGGCTAGGGGCAGTGTTTTCCGTCACATCAGAGCTATAGGAGTCTGAACCGCTAATGCCATTTCCCACAGCCCTTTCTGTGGTGTCAAACCTTTCTATGGTGTCAAACTGATAGGGGAAAGGTTTTTCTTCAGATTTTGATAAAGACGGTTCCGAGACAACCACAGACCCAGGCTGGGCTTGCTCTTGGGCTTGAGTCTCGTTTTCCTGATGGTCAATAACTGCTGCTGGTTCTACTGGGGTTGCCGAACCCATAGACCCAGAATTAGATTCTGTCAGGTTTCGCAGAATGGATGGTTGCCAATCTGATGAATCAGATACTGAGTCGCCGTCTTGATTAAGTGCAGCTTGATTGGAAGAAGACTGCATCGATTTGGTGCTATCGGCTTTTAGTGACTCAGTAGCAGCACTACCCCCTTCGGGAAACAGAAGACCTGATGCAATCGCTAAACCCAAGAACGCAGCAGAGGTTTTTACCTTGCTCCGACTGGGGGCTGTCACCTGTTGTGTAGTTTCCACGTTCATATCTGTATTAATGGCATCCGTAACAACAGGCTGATTGTTGTGTGGAACTGTTCCTTTCAAAGAACGACCTCCTATGGAGAAGCGCTTAAACTGTTTTTGGGGCTGGTTTTCCTCAGTTATCTGTATTTAACACGGCTTTAAGCAGAACCTGCGATTACAGTAACTGATAAGTGATATTTATCATGCTGATTGCATGATGCCCACCACTGGCAGCCATATTGATATTGATTAGGTCAGATTACCTTGCTTTTTGAATTTCGACAAGCCACCTTTACCCATCAATTACCACAAAGTTGAGAGTGTGAGTTAACAATCTGGCAATTCCCTTGATGTCATAGATAAAAGACAGTTGGCAGGAAATGCAGATTGGGAATCCGTTGATCCCGAATCAAACTTTACACCATCTACCTCAAAAAACACAATGGCTTGGGAACCATGTTTTGTGGTTTCCCAACTTTAGCAGAGTAGTGTTAAGAATATACTCAAGTAGCCAACAACTTGATACATCAATCCTTACGCCGACTTTACCCTCTCACCCAGACATCCTTGGATTGATCACGAAAATCTATCAGAAGACATAGAGCTACTCCTCCTAGAGTATATAATCAAAACTTATGTTTAGACCGTGGGGGTTAAGCCAGCAAACCTAGTTGTCGGCGGGCTTCAAACAATCCTACAGCGGCACTAACGGAGAGGTTCAGGCTGCGGACATTCGGCTGACACATGGGGATGTAGACGGTAGCTTGACAGAGGGCTAGAACTTCTGGGGGGAGTCCTTCTGTCTCGCTACCAAACAGCAGCCAATCATTTTCCTGAAATTGAAAGGACACATAATTCTGTTTTCCACGGGCGCTAAATCCTACCCAGCGGCCCCCTAATGGTTGGTGAAAGGCTTGGAAATCCTCTATATGGGTATGGTATTTAAGGGGTACATAGGGCCAGTAATCTAGTCCTGCCCGTTTCAGATAGCGATCGCTAATTTCAAATCCCAGGGGGCCCACCAGATGCAAGGGTGTTTGGGTCGCCGCACAGGTGCGGGCAATATTCCCTGTATTTTGGGGGATTTGAGGATTAACTAGAACGAGTTGGGGCATAGTCGATCGCATTGAAAGGCCAGGAATTTACCCGCCAGAAGTTAATACTATATAATCCCCAACTCCTGAACTAAAAGCCACATTTCTATAGCTTTTCTTTATATTTCCTCCTTGGCTGAGGACATAAGATATATTAATAGGTCTTTTGCATCAACCCACTAGGTAACCAGTAATTGACATAATTTATCTTCAAGTTCCTGCTCCTGTTCATAAGCATCAGCGATCGCCTTTTTGATAATACTACGAGTATCGATGCCACTTTCATACTGTTTTAGCCACTGTTGGGCGCTGTTTCCCGACCGCAGAATCTTTTTGAGGGGAGACAGAAAACAGCTAAAACCACGCTGTTTAGCCACTGGCCAAACTTCTTGATACAGATTATCGATCCAATCGCGGGCTAAAATACTGCTGCCATCTTTCCAGTGTTTCAGGTTAGCATCCAGACTCCGGTGCGCTACTGCTTCCTCGTTGGCATCTGCGATCGCCACTAATTCCTGATTGCGGGTGTTTGCTGGTAGGCTACTCAATTCCAGGGGGTCTAGGTTCGGGGTCTCCATCAGTTGCCATAACCTTGCCTCTAAGAAGGCTGTAGTCGCCAGTAAGGCTATGGGATTCACCATTAGGTCACAAATCCTTAATTCCAGGCGATTGAGGCTGTAGGGGCGACGAACCCCATTAGGACGCACGGAACACCACAGGTGTCGCACATTTCTCATAGTTCCGGCTTCTAGTTGTTCATTAGTCCACTGGATATAATGAGAATGACTTTCAAAGAGGGGAACGTGGCGGGGAGTTTTGGGGAACAAATGCCACCTATGGGAGTGATAACCGGTGGGTTTACCGTCCAAAAAGGGAGAGGAGGCACTTAGGGCGAGGTATAATGGTGCTTCTACCCGCACTAGGCGCACGGCACGCATTAGCACTTCTGGATCATCAATACCGATGTTAATATGGATGCTGGCCGTAACTACATCAGTTCCGTAGGTTTCCTGAATGTAGGCATGATAGGGGTTGTTGGGGTCAGAACGGTAAAAGCGCCGACTATCTCCCAGAGAGAGAGTGCTACCTGGTATAATGGTGTAGTTGCCAAGTTGGCGCAGGTATTGTCGCAGTTGTTGCCGAGGTTTGACTAAAGCGCAAAGAGAGCGATCGTAACTGCAAATTGGGGCGGTGATATACTCCACATTGCGGGTATCTGGTTCCCGGACAAACCCATCAAGATTTTTAACTATTTTATCGGAAAAGCCTACTATGTCCCCCTGGGGTGTACCCGTGTACATTTCGACTTCAAAACCTTTGGGTAGTAACACTTTTGTGCCTCACTTAAATTTAGATGAACGGAAACTAGGATAGGGTCCCTATAGTGGACAGTTGACAGCTATTAAGTAAGGACTCCGACTTTCCCAGTTCCCGTGTTTATAGACATGACGACTAAGACCCACTCTGAGAGTGAGTTTTAAGTTGATTCTAGCATTGATTCGGAGTTCCAAGGAAAAATACTTTCCGATTCCGAAAAGTTAAAAATATAGTCATAATCAAATTCTAGCGCCCGGATATGCCTAGTTACAGAAAAGCCACAGTTAACAATTTGGTCAGTGGTAAAAGTTGCCATAATTAAAGCCATGAGTTTTTGAGAACTGACTTCCGGTGGTTTCACAAAATAATCTCGTTTGGCAAAAAATACTTTTTCATCTTTCGGGACCACCAGGCGATTAATGCGGTGGGCATATTGAATAGGTTTAATATATTGTTTGATAAAATCGTCCTGATTTTTTTGCAGTCGGGCGAGTCTTTCGTGTTGTTGCCAACTCATTGTGAACATGATTTTAATCAATTCAAAGCCGACAATATAATTAAAAACGTTCTCTTTTTCTTGGGTGCTGGCTACCAATTTTAAAGCTGATTCCAAGTAGATATCTGGCTGACATCTGGCATCTTGGGCGGAGTGTATATAAAACTGACGGATATATTTGCGGAGAACTCCCTCGGTCAAGGGGCTAGTCACTTTAAACCAGTTAAAGTATCTTTGAATCCGATTAATTGAGTCGATATCTTCCAGTAATTTAGACACTAAGCCATCGGCGGTATATTCATCTAAAAATTCCGCCTGTTTTTCGGGAGGGGAGGCACAGAATATATAACACAAAGACAGTAAATAGCGCCGCTGTTTCCAAGGCAAACTTTCCGCCCATTCTTGGGCTTTGGGAGGTAGTTTATCAAATAAAATGTTATTTTTGAGAGGGGCTAAAATGTCAGCGTTTGATTCGAGTTTCATAGTAGTTGTGTCCCACTGTCGGTTTTTTGATATTAGCTGACAGCAATTCTAAGCCACTGCATCACTGGAGACATTGTTACCATTTTCACAGGGGCGATCGCCATTTTCCACCTATGCCAACCGGGGCAACTTTGTGGGGGGTAAAAATCCTATTTCACAACTTATGATCGCTGCCAATTACGTCTCAAAATTTTCGGAACTACCAACACCAGTACGATCGCCACTGTTATCGCCCCCAATATAGGCAGAGAAATCGCCAATACTGATAAGATCATAGCGCACAGCAACTCCATTGTGGATACCAATGGATTAGCCAAGCCTCCGGTGGCCATAGTAGAGGCGACACGGGTAATACCCATTAACATTTCAATCACTCCGGCTGATCCAGCCCCCAGAATTATAGAGACTGTCCACATCCACCGAGGTTCCATGTCTGGTAAAAATGCAGCTACAATCAAAGTAGCCACCACCATAGCGATCGGTGCTTCCAGGATATCCAAAGCATGATCGACTCCGGGGATAAAATAGACGATCGCCTCCACTGCTAACAGAGTAGCGACGGCTATCAACCCCGTCTCGGTTCCCAAAATCTCTAAGTCGGGGGGTAGGTCAAAATCGCCGTATATGGCGGCTGTGCTCAAAATTACCGGGGGTACAAATATTCTAAACCCACAGGCGGCGCTTAAACCAACGCCGCAAAAAATCCCTAACAGATAATTCATCATCATATTTTCACTTTCTACTATTATCTAATTACAGGCGATACTGGCGGTAAACGTCCGTAGCGGCGCGGTGTAGGAGAGAATGGCGGTAAACCAAACTCTGTATATCTTCACAGTAACCACCGCCAATAATTCCCGCCACCGGATATCCCATTCCCACACAGGTAGACAAAACTTGCATTTCCCGCCGCCATAACCCAGAGTCAGTTAGGGCCAATTTTCCTAAGCGATCGCCAATATGGGTATCTACTCCTGCATCATAGATCACTAGATCTGGGCGAAATTCCGTAAGCAAGTCAGGTAAATGACTGGCTAAAATTTGCAAATATTCTTCGTCTTCCATACCCACGGCTAGGGGAATATCGCGATCGCTTGTTTGTTTTTTAGCCGGAAAGTTAGCTTGACAGTGCATTGAAAAGGTAAATACATGGGGGTTATCTTGAAAAATTACCGCCGTTGCGTCCCCCTGGTGTACATCAAGATCCACAATCAGGATTTTTTTGGCTAGTCCTAATTTTTGCATGACACAGGCAGCGATCGCTATATCATTGAATATGCAGAAACCAGATCCATAGTTAGGGAAGGCGTGGTGAGTGCCTCCGGCCGTGTTGCAGGCTAAACCGTGAGATAATGCTAGTTTAGCCGTCAATATGGCACCCCCCACTGCGATACAGGTCCGCTGTGCTAAAGCCTGACTCCAGGGGAGACCTATGCGACGTTGTGCTTTCGGGTCTAGTTTCCCCTGACAGTAAGCCTCTACATAGTCCCGGTGGTGGACTAATTCGATCCACTCAGTAGGTGGCAGTTTGGGTAGATGAAGTTGCGATCGTCTGATTACGCCTTCTTGGAGTAACATATCACAAAGTAACCCAAATTTCGGCATCGGAAAACGGTGTCCTGGTGGCAGGGGGGCTACATAGTCGGGATGAAAAACAATCGGCAAATTCATCGGTGCATATATTCAGGTTGTACAATCTAACTAATATTAAATTCAACTAGAGACAATTAACATGGATAGCACAACTATTTGGGAGTTAGGCAGCAGCAACCCTGATAATGCCAATAACCTGGAAGTTATTAGACAATGGTGGGCTAACCTCCAGAATATTAAAATCGACTGGCAACAGCGACTTATGCCACAGGATACAGACCCCAGTCAGTTAAACTGGGAACCCCAAAAGTTTGACGAAAATTTTGTAATTTGCAACCCCGAAATCAGGGGAATCACCATTTTTTGGAGTAAACCAAACAACCCCGACCAACGTAGTATCACCCCCCGGAAAATGGTGCTTTACCTTGACCACCAACAGCTTTATATTTTCTCTCAATCTCAACAGCAACTGGTGCTGAAAGTTAGTATCCCTGAGCTTAAATATGACACCATCAATATCGAAAATCCTCATATTGCCGTGGGCAATAATGGCTTAATGATACTATTTAGAGACCCGGCACAATTATTGGATGTCAAGGTAATTCTTACCCCAGAAAAATTACAGCAACTCAAGCAAAAATTAATTTAATAATTGAGAAACCGGGTTTCTTGACCTCTGGGACAAACGGGTTTCTTGACCGCGATATCGGTGGTGTGTCAGATGAATAAAATTTGCCGTTTACCCGATAGGTTATCCCTCGGACGCTACGAGGGTAATAATTATTAATTATTAATTATTAATTATTAATTATTCTTGACCTCTGGGACAAACGGGTTTCTTGACCGCGATATCGGTGGTGTGTCAG